>NZ_JAEHBI010000011.1:0-111851 GCF_016483705.1 Bacillus cereus group sp. N6 | reverse complement strand
GCCCGGTGCAATACCGGACTCACTTTTATCAAGCTGCCTAATGAAATAACCGTGTCTAACTTTTAGGGGTCACTTCAAACGGATGGCTTATTTTATTTTTGCTTAGCTTGATTTTTTCCCAAATGCTGGCGATACCCCATGCCCAACTTAAGAAATTGGTAGTTCCCCAAAACGAAGAGAATTTTCGTTTTGAGGACACTTCAAAATATTAGCTTGAGGGCATGGGACTGAACCCCTACTGCTTTATTTTAATAATAATTCTTTTCATACAATAAAACCCAGTTATCAGTCTAAACCATTTTTTAGATCTAACAATAACAAGTGTACATTTTTACCTATCAGATAGTCTCTTTTATTCTAATTTCTTCATTTCTTTCAGCCGTTCTATATCCTTTTCTGAAGCCTTTTCTATTTTATACAATTCATAGCTACCCTTTGTCTCATTTATCACTACAAATTCAATTTCATTCCGAATATAGCTTTTAGTTTTCCCTTTTTTATAACCAATAACATTATCTAATATAGTTTCCCCACTATCTTTTTTATATAAATTATAGCTAACAGGCGGACGACCAATTACATACTTATTATCAGAAAATCCGACTATATCATCCCTTCCTAATCCTGTCGAAACACTCCAGACAAAAATAATCTGAAATATAGAAAAAGCAACAATACCGCATATGAAAAAAAATAGGATTGATTTAAAAAATAACTTTAAAGATATCCTTCCCAAAAACATTCCCTCCCATTTCACCTCGGGATAGCAAGAACAAAACGTGAATTTTGTACGCTAAGGAACCGAATTTTTTAGATTTTTGAAATCAGTCCCCCGTCAGTGCCATAAGAAAAAGAGTTACCGCAGTAACCCTATTGCTTATAATATACGTCACTAGGAAAAGCTATGGATGAATAAAGTCAATCTATGAAATTTCCCACAATCTTTTAACCTCCACCAATTCCTGTCCATTGAATTCCATTCTATATATATCTGGCTTTGATGTCTGTAGTAAAAAATTCAAATCATACTTACTGTCATAATACCCCATCATCAACGTCATAATAGCTCCATGAGTGCCTACTACTACTTTCTGTCCTCGATAGGTGTTTAATAATTCTTTTAAGACTTTTATAGCACGTTTCTGACAGTCGACATTAGACTCTCCTCCCGTTAAAGCAAAGTCGGGGTCTAAAAATGACTTTTCTATCAAAGGAAATAATTCTTTATCCGACATTCGTTCCTCTTCAGCAATAAAAATTCTCTCTTTTAATTCTTCAAATACTAAAACTTCTTGTCCTATTTGCTTCGCTAACTGCTGAACAGTTAGAATTGAACGATTGTATGGACTCGAGATAACAACGTCGATTCCCTCACCTTGTAATATATCTGTTATTCGTTGAACATCTAATTTCCCTTTTTCGGTTAATCCTCTTGATGCTTCTTTTCCAAACTTTGGTGAATCTCCGTGTCTAACCATATATATGAAAGTTTTCATAATTACCTCCAGTTTTTTTAGGTTTCTTTATTCTGTATATAGCTTATATTAATTAAAAAGAACTTTCCCAATGACCATAACTAATAATTACTATAAATCCTTCTGCATGCGATATCTTAAATACCTTCCTTTACAATTCCGTGAATGTAAATGTATGAAAACAAAAGAACACGTAAAATGGAGAGCTAAAAAATACGAGTTCTGTTCTAGCTCGTATTTCATTTTCTAATTAATAATTCGTTTGCATATTCACGAGCCCAATGATCGGCGTCTAATACTGTTTCCAAATCTGGATTTGCAATGCTATGATGAGCTTCAAGAGTAGAATAAATTGTTTTTTCAATATCAAAAAATGAAATTTTATTTTGTAAATATAGCGCATTTGCAATTTCATTTGCTGCATTTAAGACAGCTGGTGTTGTACCACCAATTTTTCCTGATTCATACGCATAATGTAAGCAAGGGAATTTTTTGAAATTTGGTTTTTCAAAGTGTAGGCTAGCTATCTCTAGTAGATTTAATTTTTTATAATTTGATTGTAATCTAGTTGGATAATGAAATGCATACTGAATCGGCATTCTCATGTCAGGGGCACCGAGCTGTGCCATGATGGATCCGTCTATAAATTCAACTAAGGAATGAATAACACTTTCTTTATGAATTAAAACATCAATTTTCTCATACCGGATATCAAATAACCAACGTGCTTCCATGACTTCAAAGCCTTTGTTCATTAATGTAGCTGAATCAATGGTTAGTTTTGCTCCCATTAACCAGTTGGGATGCTTTAAGGCATCTTTAGCTTGTAAGATTTCCATTTCCTCACGCGTTTTATCTCGAAATGCACCGCCTGAAGCAGTAACAATAAGCCTCTCAATTTCTTGAGTATTTTCCCCATTTAAACATTGAAAAATGGCAGAGTGCTCACTATCTACTGGAATTAAGCGGCAGCCGTTTCGTTTCGCTAAATCTGTCACAATATGCCCTGCTGCAACTAATGTTTCTTTGTTCGCAATTGCTATATCTTTTTTCGCTTTTAATGCTTCAATTGTTGGAAGGAGACCAGAGACACCGACAACTGCAGATAATACAAGATTAGAATCAGGGTAAGTTGCAATTTCAATTAATCCATCTGTTCCATATGTGACTTTTGTGTCCGTAGAAATTCGCTTCCGAAGTGCATCTGCTAAATCTTTTGTGCTTACGCTTACAATCTGAGGGTGAAATGTATGTATTTGTTGTTCGAGAAGGTCAATATTGTGATTTGCTGTTAAACCAATAATTTTAAAATGTTCTGGATGAGAAGTGACTACATCTAATGCAGACGTACCAATTGAGCCAGTTGAACCAAGAATTGAAATATATTTTACCATGATAATTCCTCCAAAGTTGTATAATCCCTCTTTACACACTTATTCTACGATTCTATAGAAAGAATAGTGTATATTTCATTTTAGGTATTATATTATATTGAAATTTTATTCAATCTTTCCTGTGATTGACTACTAGTTCTAACAAACAGACCGTTATATAGGAAAAATGCCCCTATTATTACAATCATACCAATATAAACAGACATCATCGTAGGAATTAAGAATGCACCGACGATAATAGTCATTCTTGCAATTAGGTCCGCCCCAATATCTGATAGGCCCGCAAAGGCTGAATATGATCCTCTCTTGTCAGCCGGAATCATATTAGCTTGTTCTGCATTTCTGATTGGTGAGTAGACAAGTTCACCAACAGTAGCAATAAAGTTAAAAATAATTAGTACGTACCAAGTGTTTGAAGATGTTACTGCCACATAGCCTATCCCATAGAGCACAAGACCTAAAAGTAACGCTTTTTTCCCACTTATATGATCTGTAAATCTATTTATAATAAATGTTAAACATACTACTAAGAGCATATTTTGTATGTTAAGAATACTTAGCATCCTCACTCCTACTATTTCAAAGTTCCCAATGCTTATTGGATTGAATGTTTCTGAAAGTCGTACACCAATATAACTGTTTAAAGAAAACTCTGCTGCAAATATGCAGGTAGACCCTATTACAACTCTTAAAAATGCTCTATCTTGAATAGCAATCTTATAATGTTGAATTAGATCAAGTACTATATTTTCCTGCCTTTTTTCTAAGCATTCTTTAACTTCTGTAACTAGCCAAATTTTATAAGCGATCGGTACTGTAGCAGAAACACAAGTCAGTAGTATAAACAACTCTTGTTGATGATTAATGTACAAAAAACCACCTAATGCTGCACCAATTGCCATAGAAAGATTCATAAGCCAATAGTCAATTGTATAGACAGCCTTTCGATTTTCCGGTGTAGTTGAGTCTATGATGATAGCCTGCATGGATGGACGCCCAAGACTGCTAGTTATTATAAAACCTACATAAGCGATTGCAAATAACCAAATCATCTTATCTGTCGGATATAAGCTTAAAGTCATGAATAAAAACATCAAAGTACTAGAAAAAGAAGTTAACAATAAGATTTTCTTTCTTTGAAATCGATCTGAAATGTAACCTCCAATTAAATTTGAAAAAAAACTTAACATAACCGTTAAGATTAAAAATAAACCAGCCCATACTTTATTTATTTCTTGAGCAAAAAACAATGCCATAAAAGGCATTACTGCTGATGTAACAGCACGATTAAAAAATGATGTAATTAAGCGTACTTTTATATTTTGTTCAAATTCTTTCCAATTCATCGTATCTCCTCCCCTTGTCTAATGTTATATTAAACTAGACTTATCAAATTAAAAATGGACACCTTCAGAAAAACATGTCCACTTATAAAAGGAGCTAGGAAAATGGATAAAACTTTACTAAACCTATGGCAATCATTTTCTTCTGGAAATATAAAAATACAAGACCTAGCAGATTTTTTAAATTTAAGTACAAAGCAAACAGTACGTTACTTACATAAATGGATGGATGAAGGTTGGCTAACGTTCATTTCTGGAAAGGGTAGAGGAAACCCCTCCTCTCTCCAATGGTTGAAAAATATAGAACAAATCTATGAGTCACAAGTAATGGAAATTATGGACCAACAGCCTGTTGAAAAAAGTAGTAAATATTTACTATATAATTGGTCTCCAAACAGTAAACTACGCTTAATGACTAAGTTTCATTCAAAATTTGGCTATATACATAATTCAGATGACAAATTAATTATTCCTAGAAGGAAGCCCTTTTTAACAACACATCCGCTCGAAGCTGCCGATGTACATAGTGCACGTATTGTTGCGAATGTTTTTAATCGACTTGTTTATATGGATGAAAAGGGGAACATATTCCCTGAAATAGCTCACAGTTGGGATTTAACTCAATCTACGCTTAGACTATATTTAAAAAAGTCTATAAAATTTCATGATGGATCCATTTTAACAGCGTCTGATGTGAAATTATGTCTCTCAAAATTACGCAGTCATACATACTATAAAGACTTATGGGCACCCATAGAAAAAATAGAAGTTGTATCACCATTAATTATTGATATACATTACCCAAAGGGGTGTAGTTATTGTTTACAAATGTTATGTATGATAAATACAAGTATTTATAAAGAAAATAACGGTCAAATCATAGGAAGCGGTGGTTTTTATATAGGAGAGAATAGCCTGGAGAAAACATCATTGATAGCATTTCATGATTATTTTCAAGAAAGACCTTTGCTAGATACAGTAGAATTCATTCAGGTCCCTCTGGAATTTGATACTATTTATCAATCTTCCAAACACCATAAATGTAATTCTACTTTTCAAGTAGAAAGGAATTCCGGTTTTGGCGTTATAATTATGAATGCTTGGCGCGATTCTTCCATTCAGCACATAGATGTTCGTAATTACTTACATTCTATTATCGCTAACAATATAAATCATATTCATGAATATGATTCTCAAAAAATCCCAAATATTAAAAGCTGTTTAAAAGACATAGATCATCAAATCAATATCCCAAAAAGAAAACGTCCTGAATTTAAAGAACCACTTATTATAAAAGCTACTCAGTATACAGAAGCAACCACAAAATGGTTAATGAATATCTTAGAAAAAGAAAATATACCTTTTCAAGTTAAATGGGTTCCATTTGAAAACTATCTTAGGGATGAAAAACTTAATGAACAAGTCGACCTTTTTATTCATGGTGAAGTATTCGAGATGAATCAAGAGATATCATTTTATTATTTTTTAACAGCTAGATATTCACCATTGGCTAAAGTTTTAAAAACAAATAAATCACTAAGAAACCAACTATCTAAATACAAACATACACATTTTGAAGAGTGGTCTTTACTAAATAAGAATCTTGAAAAAGAACTGATAGAATCCTCTATTATGATTCCCTTATACTATGATACACGTCAAATTCCTTTTTCATCAGATTTAACGAATATTAAGATGAAATATTTTGGGTATGTGGATTTTTCTCAACTTTGGATAAGACCTTTAATTTAAAAATCGCAAGAAACCTAATCCAGTAGAAGCAGGCGATTTGTGTTTATGTAATCTTGGTTACTTCAATTTAGGAGACTTACAAACTATTCATGATAACAGGTCTACTACATCTCGCGGTTGAAGCTACATACACAGATTTATATCAAGAACCCTGAGCCAGTTTTGAGCATTAGGCTTACTTTTCTCCAAAAACTTTTCTGGACTTATAGCTAGCTTTATTATCTTTATTTACAAGGAACTGGTTATGACAACTACATTCAATTTTTCAAAAGAAAATCCGTTGCTCAAATGCGAACAACGGACCTTCTTTATTTGAACCAATTTAAAACATCCTCGGCAATCTCTTCTGGTCTATCCCAATGCATTAGGTGCCCTGTATCTCTATAAAGCTTAGTCGTAATATCAATATGCTTCCTAAATTCCGCAATCTGCAATTCTCTGATTTTCAAATAATTATCTGGAAGATCGCAATACAACAATAAAATATCGCTTTTAATTTTATGAGATTTCAACGTTTTATACACAGTATATTGAAACTTAATTACACTTCTAGCTGTATCGCCAGTAGCATGCCATTTCACTTTATTATCTTCTTCTCGCATTAAGTCATAAACCGCACGTTCTATTAATGGTGACCACCTGCTGTAAACCATTTTTTCTGATTGGATGAATGCTTCTTTACTGTCAAAAATGTATTCATCAAAATCTTTTTCGTAATGGGTGATTTCTTCTTCTAATGATCGCGGTGGACACTCTCCTTCTTTCGCACCTTTATATAGCTTCGCAAAATAATCTGCATTCATTTTGCCATGATGATAACCACCATCTAACAATACCATTTTATTCACTTTTTCTGGACATTCTGCTGCATAGTGAAGCGCAACGCTTGCTCCCCATGAATGTGCTACTATATGAAATGTGTCTTTTCCTAGTTGCCCAAGTAATGCTACTACCCATTTTGTTAAATGAGATGCACCGTAATCTTCATCCTTCCCGAAACTTGGTGTTTTCCCATGTCCAGGTAGATCAAACGATACAATATGAAATTTATCTTTTAAAAGTTCCGCTATTTCTATAAAACTTAATTTTGTACTTCCTAGACCATGAAAACAAATGATTTGAGGATTACTTTTATCTCCCCATTCACAAACACTTGCTTTATATTCGCCAAATTCTACAAAAAGTGATTCATTTTTAATCTCCTCTAATTATTAGATATAAATTAGTTTGAATACGAAATTATTTTTTCTGTATAAATAGATTCAATAAAATTATCCAAATCCCTTTTTCGTAAATGATTTTTATAGAATACGAGAGTTAGAAAGCACCAAATGCTTACCATTTCAGTTAATGGTTAGACTACATCTTCACGCCTATAAAATTAATATAGTTTAATAATTGTACTATACGTTTATCGTATGTGTGATTTCTCAAAGTTCTATCCAGTCCATTTTTTGCTATTTGTTTTCTTTCTTGTACATGTTCCAAATAATACTCCGCTTTTTGTATAAACTCCGGTGCACTATTAAACGTTTCTATTTCAACACCTGGTATGTAATGCTTTGCTACATCTGGTCGTATATCAGTTAATTGAAAAGAGCCTACGGCATTAATTTCAAACGTTCTATTATTTACTGAATAAGCTTGGATATTTGCAGCATTACAATTCAATTCCTGATCATTTGGTGAACGGTGTAAATTTATATTGATTTTAGTCGATACGTAAAATTGTAACGCATCTTCATACTTTGCAAGTGGAAAAAGTTGTATTTTATCCTTTAACCTTTCGTAATTCTTTAACTTCTCCCAACCGAATCCCACAATTTTTATGCTTTTTTCTGCTAAATACTCTGAAATAGAATCAACAAAGGTAAGTCTATTTTCAAATGCTGTGCCTATAAAACTAAGATCATACTTATATGTATCTTCTTTCTGAGAAGGTTTAAACACATCTTGATTTGCTGCTAACGGAAGATGAAACACATTATTACATCCTAACGCCCTATAAAACTTGATACAATTTAAATCTTGCGTAAATATGTAATCATAATACGGCACAAGATGTTGTGTTACATCCGTATAATAAGGATCATCTGTCAGCCAAAGTCCAGTAGTAAAACCTGCACTCTTTATTACTGGCATGACACTAATAATACCCTCGTTTAAACCACCGAGTACCAAAATAAAATCCGGTTTCATTTTTAATGCGGTTTCTATCGCTCGTTCTGGATTCACCATAATTGTATTACTGTTTACCTTTTGTAAACTATTCAAAATTGCTGCTTCGATCATTGGGTAATAAAAAGGAATTCCTGATTGAATAAATAAAATTTTCTTAGGCGTATTGTCTTTCATGTCATCCCCCCTATTTCTACATAATCAAAGTGCACGAAAATTAGCAGTCTTTATTCATTTTATGACATCTTACTTTACATGTATAAGCAACGTTTATGTCCATTATGTTGCACTTCCCCTCATTTTACAGACTAATGAGATTTTGGAAGCTGTCACGAAAGGAATAAAATTAGGTTATATTCAGCCCAATTATTAAACATAGAGAATGAATACATAAAAAAAGAGCCTGCTCGTATAAGTTGGCTCTTTCTCTTTTGCAATATTAAATACGCTATACAGCAAAAAAACTATGATTACGGTCAAATTACTTCCAAACAACACCTCGCCGCTCATATTCCATTCTATATTCAACAGCAGCTGCAATTTTAGGACTTGCGAATCTTTCCGTGATCCAAAGTCCTAAATCAACTCCTGAAGTAACTCCTCTTGCGTTAATAACATTCCCTTGATCCACAATTCTGTAAGGAAGCAGTTCTGCTCCATATTCACTCATTTCATTCTGCGCCAAATGATGCATTGTCGCCTTTTTATCATTCAATATACCGGATGCAGCTAGTAACATACCTCCAGTACAAACTCCAGCAACAATCGTTCCTTCATTGTGCATCTCTCTAATTATTTTAGTCAAAGTACCAAGCTCAGCTTCCTTTCGCGCCCCATGTTCAGCTTTATGATTCCAGCCACCACCAGGCACAATTAATAAATCTGGACGATTATCCATTCGTAAAAAATCATGTAGTTTGATCGTAACTCCAAATGAAGTAGTAACTTCTTGTTTTCGTTCACTTGATACGAGTTCAACCGTAAATGGAGCCCCTTCTTCTATCGCTCTTTTCAGTACTTCAAAAGGTGCAAAGGAGACAAGTTCTCCGAAACCGTCAAACAATACAATTTGTATTTTCATTTTTTGAACACCTCATATGCTTTCTTTTTCGCATCCAAAATTAAGAGAATAAATGTTATCTACAAATTAACAATGAAGATTGTCTTTCTCCTCTCACTCTATAAACTTCCAAATGTTTTTCCAATTCCCTCTCATCACTTATTACAAGTAGCGTTTTCTTCACAAAGTTCCAATTTAAACTACCGGATAACCATAATAATGAAGAAAGCCTTTTATAATCATTTGATGTTAAAATATTATGGGCCTTATACCCTTCTAAAAATGCTCTAGCAACTTTCGAACATACTTCATGCGACTCTATTCCTTCTGTCCGGGAATACCATTTTATTAAAAAGGCTAAACCTTCAATACGATCTACATATCCAATCGATTCAAAATCTACAATCCCTTTTACACATTGATTTGAATCCCATATGACATTTAAAGGATTTAAATCAGTTTGTACAATAAACTCCAAATCACTCGTATGTGCGCATTCTATATGATACTTAGCTAAATCCATATATATCTGCAATTCCTTGCGTGTACCACCCTTATTTTCTAATAATCTTATAAACTCACCATATCCATCTAAATGAGATTTCTTTTGAAAAATCGGGCTTTGAAACGTACTAGAAATATCATGTATCTTTCTTGCTTCCTTTCCAAAGACTTCTGCCATCGTTTCTGTACAATAAGTGACATGTTCCCCTTCCATCCAAGTAGACAATACAAACCGTTACTGTTCCTCATTCCAAGTGAGTAATGTAAAGGACTCTCCCGCCCTATTCTCCTTAATCTGCATAAATGGAATTCTATGCTCTCGTAAATAATACGTAAACCGCACTTGCTCTTTCAATTGTTCATTTGATAACGTCCCAAAGGCCGGATTGATTGTTCGATCGCTATTTATAAACCGTGCTGAGTACCGATCTCCATTTACGATGATTTTATAGTGTAGATCGGTATGCCAACTGTTCTTATGTAATTCTTCTTCCACTACTAATGTATGGATTTCTTTAAAATAATTTATTAATATGTCTTTTATTATTTGTTTCATCCTTTTTTCCTTTCATGTGAAAACCCTCGATGATAGGTTTGTAACATACACTTAATTCACTCAAAAGGAAAATAATATCCTACATAATTAAACACATTTGAAAAACCTACATTTTCTACAACCGCGACAGAAGGCTTGTTCAAATCCATGCAGTCCCAATATGGAATAATATTATTCTCCAAACACTCTTTTACGAAACTATGAGCTATCCTTTGAGCTAATTTTCTACCTTGGTGACCTTCTATCGTTTCAATATCTATACATTGTATATTTTCAAAAACGAACCCTGAAAAACATACACTTACAATCATGTTGTCAAAAACTATACAATAACCAATTCCCTCATTAAAAAATCCATCAGGTGAGGACCAAAACTCTAAAATTTTTGATTGTAAAAATTCAATATTCTTCAATACGTGCCCTTTATTTTCATAGAGAGCTTTACTCATTTTTAGTACTGTATATCCTTGTTCAATTTTAGGTTCACGATTACCCTCATAATTCTCTTCCTTTAGCGTATACACTCTTTGATTCCAACTCTTTAAATTACGATGTTGAAATATTTTTTCGATTGCTTTATTCCACTTTAAATGATTACCGATTGCTTCAAAGCAATTTAGTCCAGCCTTTCTCGCCTCAGGTTCTATCACATTATCAATAAAACTATTCATTTCATTATTAAACTTTTCATTTTCTGCACTTCCTATAAAAAAGAAGCCATCGTTATTCCCTAACCAAATAAGTCCTGAATTAGGAGAATAGATGTTATCTACAAATATACGACCAGGATTCACCCCTGCAATTACAGCCTTTACCTCCAATTGCCCTTTTTCATTTACTAAACTATTACATTTATAAAAATCAGTCTCGTTTAATTCAGAAATCATATGTTATCCCCCCTGAAACTGCTCTATTCTAACTTTACCACCATGACAGAATATTCTCTATTCGTTTTAATAATTGTTTTAAACCAAAGAAGTAGATAATAAAAAAGAGCCAATCCCCTATACAATAGAAGATTGGCTCTTTCCTTTATTTACTCCCCTGTTTCAGAAAATCGCTTTATACGTTCTCCAATTTCATCGCGAACACGTTGAAATTCAGACCACTCTTTTCCTGCTGGATCATCGAATCCCCAGTGTACACGATTAACGTGCGGAGGTGTGGAAGGACAAACAGAATCTGCATGACTACAAAGGGTAACGACTAAATCAGCGTTGTTTAAAATATTTGAATCAATTATATCCGATGTTTGATTCGTTATATCAATATTTACTTCATTCATTGCTTTAATAGCATTTGGATTTACTCCGTGTGCTTCAATTCCTGCAGAATATACATTCCACTTATCACCTACATATTGTTTGCCCCATGCTTCTGCCATTTGGCTTCGGCATGAATTTCCTGTGCATAAGAAATAGATTGTCTTTTTGTTTTCCATGTTGTTTTCCACCTTTGTTTTTAAATTATACTGGTTGATCATTAAAATATTTACGCTTAAACCAAAAAGCGACGTTTACAAGGGCAATCATTACAGGTACTTCAACTAACGGCCCGATAACAGCTGCAAATGCTGCGCCTGAATGAATACCAAACACACCAACTGCTACAGCAATTGCTAACTCAAAGTTATTACTACCTGCTGTAAATGCTAACGTTGTAGTCACCGGATAGTTTGCACCAATTTTTCTTCCCATAAAGAAAGAAACAAAAAACATTACAATAAAATAGATTAATAACGGAATTGCTATTCTTACTACATCTAATGGTACGCTAACAATCATTTCCCCTTTTAAAGAGAACATAATGATGATTGTAAATAGTAGTGCCAGCAATGTAAGTGGACTAATCTTCGGTATAAACACCTTTTCATACCACTGTCTTCCTTTTAACTTAACGAGTACAAAGCGTGTCAACATACCTGCTATAAAAGGAATTCCCAAATAGATAAATACGGATTTCGCTACTTCTATCATTGTAATATCAACAATAGCCCCTTCAATCCCTAACCATTCTGGAATGACTGTTACAAACACGTATGCATAAACGGAGAAGAATAACATTTGAAATACTGAGTTAAAAGCTACTAAACCTGCAGCATACTCTTTATCCCCATCCGCAAGGTCGTTCCAAACAATTACCATTGCAATACAGCGTGCTAAACCAATCATAATGAGCCCGACCATGTATTCTGGCTTATCAGGAAGAAAAATAATTGCTAAAACAAACATAAGTACAGGTCCGATAATCCAGTTTTGTACTAAAGATAAAACCAATACTTTTACGTCTTTAAATACTCGGCCCATTTCCTCATAGCGAACTTTCGCTAATGGTGGATACATCATGACAATTAAACCGACAGCGAGCGGAATAGACGTCGTTCCAACTTGTAATGTATTCAGTCCGTCTACTATACTAGGAAACACAAACCCTAAACCAATCCCAACAGCCATAGCTAGAAAAATCCATAGTGTTAAATATCGATCTAGAAAAGATAAACGTTTCATTTTATTTTCCATCTCCTATTAACAACAAGAATTTTTTTCTACTACGTTAGAAGTCGTGCAACAAGAAGGCTCTTCAATTTTATGAACATCACTATGTGCTTTCGTATAAAAGAATTCCCACTCGTTCCCATCAGGATCTGTTACCCAAAACTTATCTTGAACCGCATAGCAACAAGTCGTATCCATCTCATCACGCGCGAAGAAACCTTCTTTTTCTAACCTTTCTTTATGTAATGTAATTTCTTCAGCTGTATCCACTTGGAAACCGAAATGATTTACTTGATTTCCCTTCACTTCATCTCTTACGTTCAGTGTAAAATTAAGTCCTGGCGTCTCTAATAAAAATTTTGCATAATCCACTTTCACCTTAACTGGTGACACACCAAATACCTTTTCGTAAAATTCAATAGACTTCTCTAAATCCGTAACATTTATACCAACGTGAACATATCTCATAGCTTATTCCTCCTCTTTATATGTTATTAATCAATTTTTTTTGATTAATGGTGCAAAATTTTAACAGCAACTACCTTTGCCTGTTTTTCTAAAGATACAGCACAATTCTTCTGATAATAAATTATTTACTTCCGCATCATTTAAATCATAATAACTCCACGTACCTTTTGTTTCTTTTACAATTAAACCTGCATCTAATAAAATCTTTAAATGATATGACAACTTAGATTGCGTCATTTCAAAAATCTCTGTTAAATCACATACACAAGTCTGGCCTCGCTGGCAAAGTTCATACATAATCTCTAAACGTTTCTGATCCGCTAATGCTTTGAATTTTTTCTCATAGAGCTGAAAATCTTGTGCCACTGTAGTTCACTCTCCCTTCATCAATTTTTTTTGATGTTTATAGTATATACGCTGATGAGTTCTATATGCAACTAATTCATCAAGTTTTTTTGATTTATCAAAAAAACTTCCTCTTCAAAATCTATACTTGAATACTTTTTCTTGCTCAATATAAAATAGCTTTCTTACAAATTAATACGATAATTTAATATTAACATGGTGCAGTTTCAGGGGTAAGTTATCAAAAAACATATGAAGTAAGCACTCTACAAATGATAATATATTAAATCTCGTTAAAACAAAAAGATATGTCCTAGTAGTATACCTAGGACATCCCCTTCATTTTATAATTTCTAGATTCTATACATCACTAACAATTGAATATACCTTCTGTCTAAAACATAGTATTATCATTAGCTGCCTCATTTGGAATCTCTTGAATTACATCCCAGTGTTCAACAATCTTACCATTCTTTATACGAAATATATCGACTATAGCAACTCCCTTATCTTGAGAATTAGTACGAGAATGTACATGAAGAGCAACTGTATCTCCTTCTACTACTACTCGTTTAATCTCTGCAGAAGAATTAGGATTTTTAACAAAGTCCTCCTTAAAGAAATCCATGAAGGCTTTTCGTCCGTCAGCAACAAAAGGATTATGTTGCTTATAATCTTCACTTACATATTTAGGGATAATATCGATATCATGTTTGTTAAAAACTTCATTATAGAAATCAACTACCATCTTTTTATTCTTTTCATTTTCTGTCGCTTCTTTCGATACCGATGCAACATTCTCACTCTTTATTGAGTGACCTTTGGTATTACCAGTTGAAGCTTGAAATATCAAAGTCGACACAATTCCTAAAATAAACACAGAAATAATTATTACTATTAAATTTTTCTCTAATTTCATTTATGCCTACCTCTTCTAATCGTATAAGTTATCTTCCATAACACGCTTGAGAAGTAGAAACTTTCCCAAAAATGTAATGTGAGGGGGAATGTTAGGAAATTACACTCCCCCTTATACAAGGCATGTTAGAAACTAATAACTCTAACTTAATACCTCATTAACAGTTGCACTGTCCACAATTTGAATAAACTTCTTAACCTTATCGTTCTCATCAAACTCATAAAGATGACAGAAATCTGCTATGAATGATTTCCCTGTTACTTTATATGTTCCACTATATTTTCCATACACGATAACAGTATTGTTATTAAAAGCATAAATTTCATCTTCAGCGTTATAGTTATCCCATTCCGTACCAAGACGTTCATGTACATTTTTCACTACTGCATCAGGACCTGTATAAGTGCCCGCATATGGAAACCCAGCAGCTTCTGTCCAAGATACATTTTCACTTAAATACGTTTTGAAAGCATCCATTTTCCCCTCGCCAGTTAACACATACGTTTCATGTAATAGTTTTTGATATTTATTCATAGCATTAACCCCAAGGCATTTCTTTTGTTACAACTTTTGCACTTAATTCTAATACACCTTTATTTGCATAGTCTGGATATGCTGCTTCAAGTTTCGCTACAAAATCTTTTGAAGTTTTACTTTCCTCAGAAGCTTGAACCGCAGTTCTTAGGTAATCCATAGTTGCAATAATCGCTTGATTATCTAAGGATTTTTCAATTGATCCATGGCTAGGTACAATTATGTCAGCATTTAATGCTTGTAATACTTTCAAGTTCTCAATCCATGCCTCCATAGCCGCTTTTGAGCTAGTATCCGCTAAGAATACATGTATTTCGTTAAATACATCAATACCACCAATTAATACTTTTAGCTCTTTATTAAATAAGCTAGTTCTGTAATGATCTAAGCCTACTAGTTCAAATGTTAACCCCTGAAAATCAATCGTTTTTTCTTTAAACACTTGAGGTAATACTACGTTGCTTGGTGCGTTTTCTCCTAGGGCACCTTTCCAAACTTTTAATTTACCTAAGACAGAATGAACAATATGTTCAACAGTAGACTCTGTAGCATACGCTATAGCTTCTGGGTAAGCAGCCTTAATAACTTCTAATCCAAAGTAGTAATCAGGATCCCCATGAATAATAAAGATTTTATCTAAAGATAAGTCGTTTTTTTTCAGATACTCAACAATTTCTTTCGAATCAGATTGAGTAAATTTTGAGTTTATTAAAAATGCATGTCCCGCTTTCTCAACTAAGGTTGCAGTGACCATAAAACTTTTTTCGTCTGAACTAAACACCGTCAATTTCACATCTTTTTGATTTGTATCAATTGTTTTAAACATAGAATGTTATTCTCCTTTTGTTAAAGTTATTTTCTAGTTAACATATTTTTATCTTGTTCCGACAGAAGCTCCCTCTTCAATTTACCTGAAAGTGTGATAGCACCAGCAAATAGGCGAGAGATGAATGTCGGTTGGTGTAAGCTAACATGTTTGCTACTATAGTCAATAGAAACATTAAAATTGGACTCTTTTTAAAAATAAGTTGAAACTATGACTGTTATAAAAAGGTTTAAGTCCATCCACTTCTAGCCTTTTTTAAAACGTTAAATGTTATATACTGTAACTTAAAATTCATTAATATAAATTTTTAAAACGCGCTTCAATTTTATCCGGCGTCATTACCCCACCACCAATAGGGATAATTTGATTATCCTTTTGTAAAAGTAATGAAGGATAACTATTAACACCAAGCTGTCGCACTTTATTGAAATCGTTTTGGACATCTATTGTTGTTTCTTGAGCGTTTAAACGTTCTAGTACTTGTTCAGGGTCCAAACCATGCTCGATTGCAATCTTACGATATGTTTCAGGATCACTCAGACTTTGGCCCTCATAATAAAACGCTTTTTGCATAGCCGCAGTGAATTCTAACAAACGGTCTGGTGCTAATGAGCGTAAAGCTGAAAAGCCAATTGCAGCATCTTTCGAATTCATTTTAAAAGTCCCTTCTTCCACCAATTTTTGATATGAAGGACCAAATTCTGCACCTGTAAGTTGATTAATTCTTTTATTCCCCTCTTCTATATATGAGAAATTTTTTATTGGTAAATCATCTAAAAATAATCCTCCACATAAAACTGTTAACGGCATTTCAGTGTGTTCTTTGTAAAATCCTTTAATACTTTCTGAAAATCCATAGCACCATCCACAATATGCGTCCCATACGTATATAAGATTATCTTGTTTCGTCTTCATTTAAATCCCCTACCTTTATTTTTATTAACCACTCCAGCTATCACTTAAAATTCTCAGCTAACTTTTTGGTTTATATAAGTACATCTTTTTTATATCTTGTTCTTTTTTGAGTTACCTTACTATATTTTTCAAAACTAACCTTTCCCAAAAAGATTAGATAAGATTTCTAATGAAAGATAGCGCTGCACATCATTGCTCCAAAATAGAAGATACCAAAATTTGGAATATATCTTGATTTAAATATGTTAGTAACTTTCTACACCGGGCAATAACATGTGGACTACCATCCTTAATTAAATATATAAACCTTATTTTCACTTTAAATATCCATGAGTTGTAACTAACTCAATTACAACCTTATGTAACCATATTAGTTACAGCTATAGTAGAAGTCAATTCTTTTTTAACAAAAACAATAAATTTCTACCCTAACGCTTTTAGAATTCTATTATTAAAAACTGGCTTCTTGTTCTTAAATTTGTTAAAAAGCTTAGTAATTCCCTAAAAACATCACTAGTAAATATGGAACAACAAATTCAAGATAATTTACAAAACAAATAATATAAGTACCTCTTTCATGGCTTACCGACAGAGTACCAGTTCTAGTACATAGTTTTTTTCAAAGCATTACATTTTGTTTTTACCTTTAATAGAAACTACCTGATTAACTAAAACAGGAACTGTCCCACCATGACTTATAATTTTTTATCCCTGTACATTGTGCGGGAATTTTTTTCATAAAGAAAAGACACCCTAAAGTGCCTTCTTTCAATGTGAACCATCACAATTTCAATAGTAAGTATTGGACTCTCATCCAAATATACTTTTACCATGTTAAATTGTTTGATTCATTGAGGAATAGGGTTCAAATTTGGGTTAGCATCACATCGCTAACATACTAAGGTTTTATGCTACCCAAAAACAATGATTTTTACTCTGGGGATCTCAATTTTACTATTTGGGGATTTATGCTTTTCTTAGCTTGATAGCGATGTGGTAGGGCCCTATATTTGACTCTTTTTCTACACCTAGATATTCTAGAGTTCGTTCTAACATAAGTGCTGCCTATTGACATGTGAGTGTGCCATATGGCGTAAACTTAGTAGCTGAAACACCTCGGATAATTCCTGTATCGTATAGGGCTTGTACATCATAATACCGGCTGCGAACGTATTTACATCAAGAAGATTAATGGAGCAAATGATGATTGCCCTAAATTGGTTTGATAGCTGTTTTTGCAGAGTTTGAGCGTGATATTATTCGTTGAAATTCTCTTCTTAAAGATAATACGTAAATACAAACAAAACCAGCAAAACACCGTTCCTATGTCGTACTGGTTTTGTTGAAGTCCATTTTGAATTGTAGCTAGTTCAACGTAATTGCAAATTCTGAGTTCCGTGCCCCAGCAATTACAACCGTTCCATTCTTCGGCAGTTTTACTTTGTTATTGCCGCTCACGATGGTAAAGTTGACGCATACTCCATTCTCATCATACACCGCGAACGCACCCTTCGATGGCAATGTCACGGTCATCCTTTTTCCTGCTGCCGCTTGCGGAATCGTAAACCATTTAGCATGCCCATTTGCTTGCAGAGTAACTTTGGACGATTGGCCAGCATCAAGTGGTTTTACGTTGTTTCCACTTACGTATAACAACCCGGCCATTTCCATATATTCATTGCCGCCTTCTGTATAGAAATGCGTTTCCGTCGTATCACGGCCATTCATCACGGGGATCTGGAGCTGATGCGCCGCGGTGTTCGGACCTGTAATTTTTCTGCCCTCCCAATAGCCCGCCAGGCCTTCCTTACGAGTAATTTGTGTGGTAATAAGTTTCGGTTGTACGAGATATTCAATAGAACTAAATTTCTCATTCACGAGATAGAACTTGACACCTTCCCGCTTCGCCCATGCGGCAGCGGTTTTCTTCGATAGCACATTGTCTTCTAGTTTCTCAGCTAAATAGTGAGTCATCGCACCTTGCCCTAAGTCTGGTGTCGATTTATATGTGCTCTCCCTCAAATAAGTTCTTCCATTCTTCTCGGTGACAAAGTTGAGCTTAGAAGTACCCTTCTCATTAATAAAGCTTCCATCCACAGTATATACATATTTTTCTTCTCGATTAGATGGTAAGAACAGTTCTCCATTCTTCGTAATTTCAATTTTGAAATGAGTTTCGCTATTGCCATAAAAGCCCGCTTTCTTTGCCACGTCTTGAGGCATCTTGACCTTGACCGGCTTGCCAAAAGATTTGTTCGGCTTGATGTTCTTAATTGTCCCCTTCTCTTTAAGCACGGCGAGCAGCAATTCAGTTGCCAGCAGTTGATTTGTAGAGCTTCGTCCACCGGATGACAACACAGCCGCTGCCATTTTCTGTTCCGGAAGCACGACCAGTATAGCATGTTGCAGTGCCGTGTCGCCGCCCTTAGCCAAGCCTTTTATCCCATATTCACTGAATGGGTATAGTTTCACACTATCCCAGCCAAGACCATAGTTAAAAATATTATCTCCATCCCCCGGCCACATTCCTTTTTTATATTCCTCTTGCTCCATCGCCTTGACTACCTTATCAGAGAGGATCCCTTTTCCCTGTCCCATAAATAATTGTGAGAATCGTACCATATCTTCTGCCGTGGAAGAGACCCCTCCCGTACCAATCACATTCACCGATTCAATTGGAAGCTGCCCTTGGTACGCCGGAAAATAAAGTCCAGCCCGCTTTTCGTCTCTCCATTTGTCCTGCGGCGTTTTTGTATGATTCATCTTTAAGGGTTCTGTAAACCGTTGATGTAGAAATTCGGTAAAGCTCATACCGCTGACTCTTTCCACCAAAATTTCGGCCAGCGTAAAACCATCGTTGCAGTATACCGAGAACGCGCCAGGGTCTGCTTTCAGGCTCTGGTTGGACAATTGCTGCAACAAGAAATCATGGGAATAGGTATCATTATCGTTAAATAAAAATGCATTACTTAACGTGGAACCTTGCAAGCCGGAGGAGTGATTCAACAACATACGCGGGGTAATGCGTTTGTACCGCCCATCTTTCATCTTAAAATCAGGAACATAGTTAACCACAGGAGCATCCAAATCGACTTTTCCTTCGTCGACCAATTTCATTACAGCCGCTGTTGCATACATTTTACTGACTGAACCAATCCCGTATAGAGTATCTTTGGTTAGTGGCTGTTCCCCTTCCATATCGTTCTTTCCAGCCTGCCCCGACAAAGTAAGCTTGCCATTATCAATTAGCGCATACTGCACGCTAGTCGTCCCATGGGACTTCGTGAGTAGCGCAGCCTTCTCTGCTGCAATCTTCTTCAGCTCTTGGCTAGCTACTTCTACATTAGATACAACTGTAGTCTTACTATCAGAAAATGCTTTCGCCCCTGTTGGTAGAATCATAGTTAGCGCTAATGTAGCGGCTAATACACCAGTTAGTTTATTTTTCATGAGGGAATTGCCTCCTTAGATAAGTGATCAATTTCATCATTTGTTTGTTTAACTATGAAAATATGATAAAATTTATCCGTTCTTCCTTTTGGCCTACTTGCTAAATTCAGCAAGTAAAATATTTTTAAAAGGATCAGGACTATCAGCATTAAGGCTGTTCAAATTGACAGCTAATGTATGCTTGCCTCCAAGTGTACCTCCAGCAAAAGTAACAAACCCTGGAATGCTACCTCCGTGTCCCCATATTGAGACACCGTTTGGAAGCTTAGTTTCATAGATTCCAAGACCATATCTGCCAAGTGCAGCTTCTCCTGTTGGAACTGTAGTAAGCATTTGTTTTAGTTGCTGTTCTTTCAGTAATTTACCTCCAAGTAAGTAAGAGAAGAATTTGTTTAAATCATCAGCAGTAGAAATCATATCTCCAGCCGAGCTCCCCATACTTGGGTTATAATACGTAACATCTTTTGGCTCACTTGCTCCGTCTAGTTGGATATATCCACGGGCATGCTTGGTCCCTGGAATCACGCTTGAATTGCCAGGTAAGAATGTATTCGATAATTCAAGCGGTTCAATAATCCGATTTTCAATCTCTTCCGCATAGCTGTTCCCGGTTACTGTTTCAATAAGGATCCCTAGTAATACGTATCCTGTATTTGAATAAGACCAGCTCTTTCCTGGAGCAAAATCTGGGGGCATCGAACTCCCCATCTTTACTAATTCTTCAGCCCTATACGATTTTTTTGTATCCATAAGATTAAAACTTTTTGACCTTGTGTATTCAGCGATACCACTTGTGTGGTTCAATAATTGCCGGATAGTAATCTGTTTATCATCATACCCGTTTCCTTGAATGACACCAGGCAACCATTTTTCAATAGAGTCGTCTAGATTCAAGCGGTTCTCTTCGGCTAATTGAAGTACAACTGTTGCGGTGAACGTCTTCGTCACGCTACCAATGCGAAAGCGAAAATCTGTTTTCATTGGTTTCTTGCTGCTCAGATTCGCTACCCCAGCGGCATAACTCCATGTTTTTCCACCCTCAGAAGTTTTAGCAAGTATCCCCGGGAATCCAAGTTGCAATGTATCCCGCACTGCTTGCTTGACAGAATTACGATCTCGTTGAGTACTTGTTTGTACCGAACTAGATACACTTTGAGTAGGTTCTGCTTTTACAATTAAGGTTGGCGTTGTGTATAACAGAGAACTTCCAGCTATTAAAAGGGCCAGACTTGCACATGTAATTTGACTACATGTTTTCATAGGGCATCCCTCTCCTCTATTCATATTGTATAGGTGGTTTCTTGCTATTTCGTATTAACCACACAGCTACCATCTCCACCAATGAAAAAAGGTCAACTTTGAATTCGTAATCATCTTCATATTTATTATTTTTACAAACGCCATTCTGTCCTGGGTAAATCCCTCTTTTTCCACATATATGTTAACCACATAAATTACTTCTTTTCCTTGAAACAGTCTTGTTACTGGTCTGTTTTTCATATATAAATCATATCTGTTCCGCCTTTCACGCTTCTTTATATTTTTATCATACACAATGAAAATTTCTTTTTTCTTACCCATTTCTTACAAATTACTTACTTTCAAAATCGCTTTTATAATAGGATAGAAGGAGCATCTGTGCCGTAAAGTTCAGTAAATATATTAATCAAAAAGAAACACAGTTTTTTTTACTTCTGTGTTTCTTTTTACCATCCTTTTAAATATTAAGAGTCGATTTCCCCTTAACAGGATGAATTCTGGCTCTTTTCTAATGTAATTTTTTTCTTGCAATACAACACATATGACATTGTGCTGCATGAAACACTCCTAACGTTGTTAAAATCACTTGTTTTTAAGTCAAAATTTATTTAACTTAGGGCGGATACTCCATATCCATCAGCTTAAGAAAAATAAACGCCCTCAAAACGAAAAAATAAGCTACCTTCTCAAAGTAACTACCTGTAGAAAAAGAAAATGTTCATTTAGGAGATATATTAAAACCTTAGCTTGATAGTAATGTGGGGCTACCCCACATCCATCAACTTAAGGAGAATAAACGCCACCAAAACAAAAAAAGCCCCAAATTTTTCTCGAAAATAAGGTGGGGCTTTTGAACCAGAAAAGTATATTTTTAACTATGAAAACTACAGTAAATTTTTCCTTTTTCCCTACTTGCTAAATTCAGCAAGTAAAATATTTTTAAAAGGATTAGGACTGTCAGTTCTACCCAAACTATTCCAATTGACAACCAACGTATGCTTGCCTCCAAGTGTACCTCCAACAAGAGTAGTAAACCCTAGAATGCCACCTGTGTGTCCCCATATCGAGACACCGCTTGGAAGCTTAGTTTCATAGATTCCAAGACCATATCCATCGATTCCTTCTCTTCCTGTAGGAACTGTAGTAAGCATTTGTTTTAGTTGTTGTTCTTTCAGTAATTTGCCACCGAGCAAGTAAGAGAAGAATTTGTTTAAGTCGTCAGCAGTAGAAATCATATCTCCAGCCGAGCTACCTGCACTTGGGTTATAATAAGTAACGTCTTTTAGCTCACTTGCTCCGTCTGGTTGGTCATATCCACGGGCATGGTTAGTGCCTGGAATAACGCTTGAATTGCCTGGTAGGAATGTATTCGATAATTCAAGTGGTTCAATAATCCGATTTTCAATCTCTTCCGCATAGCTGTTTCTGGTTACTTTTTCAATAAGAATGCCCAGTAATACGTATCCTGTGTTTGAATAAGACCAGCCCTCTCCTGGGGCAAAGTCTGGGGGCAAAGAAACCCCCATCTTCACTAACTCTTCTGCCGTATACGATTTTTTTGTATCCGTAAAATCAGCGTCTTTTGACCTTGAGTATTCAGCGATACCACTTGTATGGTTCAATATATGCCGGATAGTAATCTTGTTACCATCATATCCATTTCCTTGAATGACACCAGGCAACCAGTCTTCGATGTAGTCGTCTAGATTCAGGCGATTCTCTCCAGCTAATTGAAGTACAACTGTTGCGGTGAACGTCTTCGTCACACTCCCAATGCGAAAGCGAAAACCTGTTTTCATTGGTTTCTTGGTTCTCAGATCCGCTATCCCAGCGGCATACCCCCACGTTTTTCCACCCTCAGAAGTTTTAGCAAGTATCCCCGGGTATCCAAGTTGCAATGTATCCCGCATTGCTTGCTTGACGGAAGTACGATCTCGTTGAGTATTTGTTTGTAACGAACTAGATATATTTTGAGTGGGCTCTGCTTTTACAATTGAGGTTGTTGTTGTATATAACAGGGAACTTCCAGCTATTAAAAGGGCCAGACTTGCAAATGTAATTTGACTACTTATTTTCATAAGGCATTCCTCTTCTCTATTCATATTATATCAGTGTTTGCTTACTGTTCCTTACTTCCTGACAAGACTTAGGGAAAGGCCCTCACGCATATAGATTAAAGCCCCAGTACAAAGGTATCTATCAATACCAACAATTTGAGCCATTTAAATCTCCATCCCTCCTATAACAAAATCATTCAAAGGTATGAAAGCATATTATGTACCCTTAGTTATTGTTAGGATTAACACAACATGAGACATAACCCCAACCCATATTTTACTTTATTTATCCATAATATGTATTGAGAAAGAATGTAAATTCGAATCCTTTCCGTCCCCCAACTATTGATCGTTTTTTTCACCTATTATAATTAGTTATTTAGAATTTCATAATAAAAAACTGTAAAAAAAATAACGAGTCCCTTAACGTACAGGAAGCGGTTGAAAAATATGTCTAAACGCACAATTTTCTTTTTTTTTGATATGGTGACCCCATCGCAATCAAGCTAAGGTTTTGAAGTACCCACTAAATGAACTTTTTCTTTCTCTACAGGTAGTTACTTTGAGAAGGTAGCTCATTTTTTTGTTTTTGGGATGTTTACTTTTCTTAAGTTGATGAATGTGCGGTCGAACCCCTATGCATTTCATCAATCATTCCCTTGACTCTCCATTTATAGTACTGTATAGTACTAATATGAAAAAAAATACACTTACTAATAAAGATATTGCTCTGCAATCCGCTTTTACATTGTTTCTTACTAAAGGGTTTCTAGCAACAAGCATGGACGACATAGTCGCACATAGCAAAGTTTCAAAAACGAACATTTATTATTATTTTAAGAGCAAGGAGGAGCTGCTGCTCGCTATTGTTAATCAGTTGATAGCACATTACGAACAGCGAATTAATTATATTGTGTCTCAAACTGAGCTCACCGTTCAAGAGAAATTAGAAGCGGTACTCCACATTTTAAGCGATACTATTGAACAAAATAACTACCTTGGCGGTTGTCCTTTCCTGACTCTGTATACACAGACGCCTATTGACGCGGTTGAAATTAGAGATAGAATCAAGAGTTTTTTTGAAAAACAGCTGCATGGTGTTGAGTTGATTTTAGCCCAAGGGATTGCACGACAAGAACTAAAGAAAGAGCTGCCCGTTAAACAAACAGCTATGTTGATTGTCTCCTCTATTGAGGGTGCTCTCTTCTTGGCTCAAGCTTCTAACAACCAAGATATGATCAAAAATTTATTTCCTACTTTAGCTTCCATGCTAAAGTAATATTTTTAGATGTATTAGTACTAGTTAGTACTATAAAATAATAAAGGAGTGTTTTTATTATGAATATCTTCATGACCGGCGGAACTGGTTATATTGGACGTCATTTAATCGCTGAGTTAGCTTCTCAGCATAAGATTTATGCACTTGTACGTCAAAAAAATCGTCTTCTTACCATCATCAATCAACTGGCACCCGATCAACAGAACAACATTGTTCCTATTATCGGTGATCTAACGCAGCCTCGATTAGGTTTAAGTGATGACAGCTACAAACAATTACTTGCAACTGATCTAATTATTCACGCAGGAGGTCCAATGAATATTGAGTTGAACCTCATTGAAGCTGAGCAGTCTTTCCTCACCCCTGCAAAATCCCTTGTTCGGCTAGCACAGGATATCCACGCTGAAAAAGAATTAAAGCATTTTATCCATGTCGCAGGCTTTATGAGTCCCTATCATGAACAAAATGCATTGTTGGATCTAGATCATTTGCTGGACAATCAACCGCCTTATGAAAAAATGAAGTTTTTAGCCGACTCTTATATACGAAAATCTCTTCATAACATGAGCATTCCCTTATCTACTGTTAATCCTAGTGTAATCGTCGGAGACTCCTTCTCAGGGAAAACAGAACAGATTGGAGGCCTTAGTATCTTAGTCGATGCCGTAAGGCGAAATCTTATGCCGCTTGTTCCAGGCGGCGACGATTATTGGTTACCAATGGTTCATATTGACCATGTGGCTTCGTTTATTTCAAAACTTGTTAACACAGAAGGGTTATCAAGCAATACCTACTATCTTTTAGATTCTAAGCAAGAAAGTCCGTCGATCCGAACTTTCATCAAACTCATGGCACACGAATTGCAGACAACAAAGCCGTTAGGAACTATACCGCTTCCGTTATTGAAAACTGTGCTTAGAATGGGTGCTGATAAGATGCTTGGTATTCCTAAAGAATCCATGAGTTTTCTTGTTAAGTCGGAATTCCCTGTTTACAGTAAATTAGAAATAGAACAAAGGAACGGCAGAAATTCATTCGTAGTTCCGTCCACACTCCCTTTTATCATTAGTGATTTGGATTATCGGTTAAATCATTTAGGCCTGAATCAAAATGAGCAGAAAGATTTTAGTCAACGAAGAAGGGCTAACTTAGTTTCGCTAGAGAAAGATAGGAATGAAACACCTATTATTTTTCTTCATGGGACGTTCAGCAATGCCGATGCCCTTTTGCCCCTCTCACAATTTTTAAGCGGTTTAAATACTTGGTTCGTAGATTTACCTGGATTTGGGCGTACCCCTTATCACCATAATCCTTCTGTGATAGAAGGCTATGTAGAGAGCATTTCCACTATGATCACTGAGTTGAACAGACCCGTTATATTAGTGGGGCATTCATTTGGCGGATTGATTGCGGCTCAAGTGATGGAACGGCTGCCCTCACTGATCAAACAACTCATTTTATTGCAGCCAGTACTGCATCCTATCCAACCTAAATATAGATTTCGACGTATTACAAGTTTCGTTCTAAAATATATGGAGCCCGCCCGTTTGGAAAAAGAGCTAATTCAAACCAATAGCTTCAGAACATCGAGTCAATTATTGAGTAATTACGCTCATTCTGTGGTCCGTGATTTAAAATCCCCCCGTATACGCAAAACTAACGCTACGGTCATGTCTTGCTTAACTATATCAAAATCCATCCAGTTAAATCCCGAGACATGGGATAAGAGGAAAATTAAGATACTATGGGGAGCTTTGGACAAGGATCATCATGTCCCAAAGCAGTTTGAACACTTGGATATTACACGTATTCAGTACGGTCATCAGTTTCCTGTTGAATCTCCTGAACTAACTGCTCAATGGATTTCTCAAGCTGTAACAGTATAAAGGTTCTTTTAATAGTATTGATGGAGGTGTAATTGTCAACACAAATTCAGACTGCTTTTTTAAGGGCTCGTTTTCTGAACTCAACTGAACTTAAATAACCTAAAGTTCCATGTGCATGATGATGGTTAAACTGGTTCTGTTGCAAAGTTTGAAAAAAGCATAAACAGGTTGGTAAATGCAGAACAATGTTTAGGAAGTAGCTAGTAATTGTTGAAGTTCATTGTACGTTGAAAAGGCGGAGTCTCTTTGAAGACTTCGCCTTTGTTTATATAGGGTATGAATGGTTTCATAAGCGTGCAGATTTATTTTTCACTTTCCAAATTCGATAGATGGGATTGCCATATTTATGACTCCATCGCATGATGGTTTTTGTTTTCACTGAAATACCACGTTCTTTCAGGATTTCAGATACATCACGATAACCGAAAGAAAAACGGCAGTAGTAGCCGACAACTACTAAAATAACATCTTACTTGAATTGTTTTCCTTTAAAATATCTCATGTCTGATTCCCCTAAATCCTGTTTTCTAGAGTGTAGCTTCATGTAGAAAAACTTGTTATATGAAAATGCGAGAATTTCCGTTTCATAAATAGGACGGATCATATCCATGACGCAACCTGCTGTAAAAGAGCGTATTAATAAACTTGAAGATCAAGGAGTTATAGCGGCTTGCCGAACAAAATTTGAGCCTTCTAAAATTAATAAAAACATTCAAGCATTCATCATGTTTAAAACGAGTCAATGCTCTGATTTCATCCAATTTTGTAATGCCACTCCCGAAGTAACTAATTTATATCGAATTAGCGGGGAGTTTAATTATATGATGAAGGTCATGAGCAATTCGATGGATTCTCTCGCTACATTTTTAGACTCCTTAATGCAATTTGGATTATCGTCTCCTTTAATTGTTTTAAAGAGTGAGTTTGAGGAGAAATTGTCGTTCTGATAAGAGGGTACTAAGATAAAGATACCGAGTGTATGTGGGAAAATTCTTATATAATATAAAAAGAACCAGCCATAGGCTGGTTCTTTTTTCATTCAATTTCCTACTAGAAAATCCAGAGATACGTCTCCTTCTCACCTACCCCTGATTTCTCTGCGCCTCTCTAAACTCCTCCTTCACCTTCTCTAACAGCCCTTCTTCCGTAATTAATCGATACGCTGTATTTGCTAGTGCTTTTGCAGATGTAATTAACGCTTTATCTCCAAGTTCTGAACGGGCTGCTTCTCTAAATTCATTCGTATGTGCAATTAAATCATCTGGACCGATTTTAATGTACGGATGAATGGTCGGTACGACTTGGCTTACATTTCCTGCATCTGTTGAGCCAATGCCAAATCTTTCTTTTCGATTTACGTCTTCGCCTTGTAATTCTAGTTCTTCGGCTACGACTTCATTAAATGTTTTTGTTACGAGTAATTCATCGATTTCATTTTGGAATTGATGAATTTTCACTTTCGTACCTGTTGCTAATGCTGCACCTTGTGCGACGTTTCTTACTTTCTCTGTTACTTCCGCACATCTTTTTCTCGTTGCTGCGCGGATGAAAAACCTTGCTGCGGCGTAGTCAGGAATAATGTTAGGTGCTTTTCCGCCCTCAGTAATAACGCCATGAATTTTCACGTCTGACGGAAGTTGTTGGCGAAGTGCATTAATGCTGTTATACAGCTGAATAATCGCATCTAATGCGTTAATTCCTTCTTCTGGTGAAGCTGCGGCATGAGCTGTTTTTCCGTAAAAATGAAAATCAAGTGGATCGACTGCTAGTGAAGGGCTCGTTGGCGCTGTTTTTCCGCTCGGATGAATCATAAGTGCCGCATCAATATCTTTAAATAAACCCGCTTTTACATAACTCGCTTTCGCACTACCATTTGGTCCTCCTTCTTCAGCTGGAGTACCAAACACGACAACTTCTCCGCCAATTTCTTCAAGCGTTTCTGATAATGCGATCGCGGCCGCAACGCTAATTGTGCCAATTAAATTGTGACCACACGCATGACCAAGTCCTGGTAAAGCGTCATACTCAGCTAAAAATGCGATGACTGGCCCTTGTTTTCCTGAACTTTTTCGCGCGATAAAACCTGTTTCATGTCCAGCTATATTGTGCTGCAGCTGAAACCCTGCACTACCTAGTAATAAACTTAACGTTCTTGATGCATAAAACTCTTGGTTACCAATCTCCGGATTCGCATGAATATCGTGACTTGTTTCTATGTACTTTTCCTTATTTCTTTCTATACTCTCTTCAATTGTTTTTCTTTGTGACGTTACTCCAGTCGCTCCCATGTCTCTTCCCCCTTATATTTTCACATAAAAAAGCCTCTTTCTAAAAGATAGAAAGAGGCTTCTGCATTTACAGTCAAAATGAGCTTCTTTCTTATCTTTCAAGTTACCTTGCTGGAATTGGCACAGTATTCATAAAAGAATCCGCTGCCGAGGTGTCATAGGGCCAATCCCTCAACCTCTCGTGATAAGAATTTTCATAAGATTATATTAAATTATATTCATTCTATGTTCATTCCGATTAAAAGTCAAGGAATTCCTATCCGAATTTACCGGATATCTAAAAATCCTTTTAACACACCAATTGTTTCCGGTGCTTGTAATCTTGCACATACGTACGGAAATTCCATACTACCTTCAAACATCATTTGAGATGTGAGCGGTGCTCCTGCCCAAAAGATTTCATCATCGATTACGATAAACGGGAATGCTTTATTTTGTCTTTGTAACTTTACATTTTTTAACGGAACTGGTCCATCACTATACACTGTTATTTGCGCATTTGTACGCATTAACGCTTGCCAGACTCGCTTATCCACTTGCTTTGTACTTGGAAGTGAAATAATAATTTTTCGTTTTGCGGCTAAAATATCTTTCAATAACCCTTTCGGCTCTTCAAGATTCATTTCCATAAACCAGCGTAAACGTTTCGAAATTTTCCGCTCCCACAATTGTCTTGATGTCGTACGATCATACACATCTCCGTGACGTTCTATATGAGCTGTTAATTGTGATAACGCTTGTTTTCTCGAAAGGTTTTTACGCATATAATGACAATCTGATAATTGAATGAACTTCCCTCTCGCTCTCGTTACTGCAACGTTGACGAGGCGATGATTTTTATGGTCAAAGAATAACACGCCAGGTCGTTCTTGCGGATAACTATCAACCGTATCAAATATCATCATATCTCTTTCAGAACCTTGGAATTTATGAACCGTCGCCGCTAAAACTGGTATGTTTTGATATTTCGTCCTCTGCAACATTTCTCTAATACACGTTGATAAAAAGCGGGATTGTGCCCTGTAAGGTGTAACAACACCGATCGATTGAACACCATCTAACAGTCCGATTAACATCATTTGCATCGCTACTAAACCAGACATAATGTTAAATCGAGAACCAGAAGCAGCGTCCTTTAACGAAAAGGCTCCCATTAAGCTCGTATCAAATAAAACACTTGCCTCATTTGCGAACGGTTGCAATCGCGCAAGTTCTTTACGCTCTGAAACAGACGGATGGTCGTATACTCTATTTTTATAAATAAATGAGTTTGTAAACTTCGATATATCCGCATGCATACGCCTTTGTTCCTGCAACATAAATAGGTTCGGATGTGCTTCTGATTTATTGACAGAATCAACAATCCCAGCATGGTAAAACATATCTTCCCCAAGCCATTTTCGAACGAGTTCATGGTTCGCCATCGCAATTGGAGGTAACTGTAAAAAGTCCCCACAAACGACGATACGTTTTCCAAGTGAAGCTGCTAATGCAATTTGCGGAACATATGCCATACTCACTTCATCTACGACAACTAAATCAAATGTACGCTCATAAATAAGTGAATCAATGGCACATTTCGATAAAGTCGCACCGATTACTTTCGCATTTTCAATATATTCTTTTTCTACTTCTTTAATTTTCGCTTTTTGCTTTCGAAGATCACTTTCAATCTCTTGTATACGCTTCTTATCAGCAGAAGTCGCTTTATATGATAAAATCTTTTCACGAAGATCTTGTCGTGTTTCCTCTAAATAGAGTCTTTCTTCTCCCCATGATCCGTTCGTCGTTTCAACTAGCTTCGACGTAAGTAATGTTTCATGATTTCTTATATGTTCATGTTGACTATAACCGTAACGAACAATTTCGCCAGGTGTCCATTTCTTTTTCTTCTCAATTTGCTTCGTTACTTCACTCATTAATACGTCTACTGCCGCATTACTATGAGCCAACACAAGTACCGATTTTCCTTTTTGATAATGCGCCGAAATAATACGTGATAAATTGTAAGACTTCCCTGTTCCAGGGGGTCCCCACACGTACGTTGTCGGATTGTAAAATGAACGATATGCCAATTCATTTTTCGGATTTTTCATCTTCTCAATATGTTTCGGACTGCTCGTCCCATCAACAAGACGCTTTATACGATTACGTTTTAACTTATCTTTATGTGCCTCTTTCAATCGCTCTTGTAGTTGCTCTAACAATTGCCACGGTTCACTGTATAAAACAGCTTCTCGTATTTCACCTTGTATATAATCATTTAATTTCAGTTCTATTTCTAATCCATGTACAGATAATACTTCTCCTGTCGCTTCCTCACCATCAAACTCAATTCGAATTGGTGAACCTTCCGGTAAGCTTACTTCCGATATGAGCTGAAATACGTATACTGTACTTTCATAATCTGTATATAAAAAACGACCGTTCATGATAGAAATTTTACTACCACCTATCGTTTTCCAATGTTTAATTTCATACGCTAATGCATAATGCCACTCTTTCATCGTTGCCGATAATGAAGGAGTTTGAGTAGGTGTATTCATCGTATAATCTCCTTCCTTCTCCCCAAACATACTTTCTCACTATACCATATAACAAGCTAAAATTTGTAAGGTTTTTATCTTGCTTATTTTCTTAATTTTCAATAACATATTGTATATAATTTTCAGAAAGAAGGGATCTACATGCCAGTTAGAAGAATCGAACACGTCGGTCTTATGGTCGCAAACTTAGAAGCATCTATTTCATTTTATGAAGAAGTAGTTGGCTTACAGCTCATTAAACGTATGGGTCACCCGAATCCCGACTTAAAACTCGCTTTTTTAGGTGTGGAAGAATCGAAGGAAACGATACTCGAATTAATTGAAGGCTACAACTCTTCTCTTCCGGCAGAAGGGAAAGTACATCACATTTGCTTTAAAGTGGATTCATTAGAAGATGAAATCGAAAGACTAAAGAAACACAAAGTAACCTTTTTACTAGGAGAAGAAATTGAAACATTACCAGATGGAACACGTTACATATTCTTCGCTGGTCCTGATGGAGAATAGATTGAGTTTTTTGAGACGGAGAGATAAAGTGGGACTTTAAGATAGAAAAAGTGCCGGAATTCCGGCCTTTGTCTTTAAACCAGTAACAATAAAACATACCTTCAATCCGAAACTTTACCTATATTAAAAACAATCATTTCATTGGGAGTAGAGAATGGTAAATACAATCTATATTATTATTTTTTGGATCCTTATACTCTTTCCAATCCTGTATGTAATTAAGATAAAACACTGGAATTTAAAAGTAGTTGCCTTATTTTTTGGAAGAATCTTATTAAGTATTATCTTTTTCATAAATGGAATAGCTTTAGGAATGCAACAAAATTGGTCAGAGCCTCCCTATGAAACAGAATGGGATTTCTTTATAAAGTCTTTATTAAACGGAAAAACTGATGCGCTTATACACTTGTTACTTCTAATTATTATCATTACTTTGGATTTAGCAATTACATTTTATTATGTTAATAAAAAGAAATAGGATATTCTCTCCTATTTCTTTTGTTAATGTGGTGCTACCCCATGCCCATCAAGTTAAAATCTCATATTACCCCTAGAACGAAAATTTTGTGCATTTTGCTCGTATTTATTGTTTTGGGGAAATTCATATTTTTAGATTGATGACGATGTAGTGTGCCTCCTATGTCAAAGCATCTTTTATTTATTTTTATAAATATCTATGTATTTCATTATGAAGTGTTTTCACACGCTCTTTATAGAATATCCCTTTTTCCTCTATTTTCAGTTGCGCTATAAACAGATTTGCAAGCATTACCGCTGTATCAAGCTGATAAAATAAGCTGACAATACGAGGAATAGATTCAAAGATATCTTTATTCTTATATCCATCTTTAAATTCATACCAATCAATTTCATTGGTTTCAGCTATCCTCATAAGTTCTAACAGTGGGTGACCAATTAGAGCATTATCCCAATCAACCAACGCCTTAACTTCTCCGTTATATCCAATTAGATTTGCTGGTCGAATGTCCATATGTAATAATTTTTTCACATGATCTGCTTGTTTAAGAACCTCTTCAATTATCGATATATCAGGAAATTTAATATCGCAATGTGTAATTTTATTAAATCCTTCTACTCTTTTTACGAGACGTTCAGCTATATACTTGCTAGATGGTTTCCTAGTCCTATGTTGGTAATTTAAATCTTCAATTGGAATATTATGTAGCTTATTAACTACTTCTCCTATTTTGTAAGCAGAAATTGGAATAAGATCAGTAGCCAGGTAATCTGAAATTAAAAAATCAAGTTCCGTAGAAAGGTGCAGTCCGTGAACCTTTGGCACTGGAATGTCTTTAGAATTACAAAACTTAGAAAGCTCCGCTTCCTTTTGCAATGAGATTCGACTATTAAACAACCCTTCATTTATATTTTTCACTTCACGTTCCCAAGGTACTCGAAATGCTAAAGGCCCTTTTTCCGAATCCCCTCGGAACACAATATTTTGTACTCCATTTCCTATTACTTTTAATTCCTGAACAGCCAATTCTTTATATTCTCGATTCAATATAGTTTTTAATTTCGCCCTTAATTCTTCTGTTTTCGAACGTATATTAACCATTTTATCCCTCGATTCACAAGTTATTTACAACCCGTAATAGCATCTCTGAATAATCTTCCAGATGTATTTCCCTTCATTTTAATACATGTGTTTTTTTATATTTCCAATCGTAATAAAGCTAGCCAATATTAAGATAGAAAATAAAAGCAAAATATTATTCACTCCCATATGAGTTATTAAAATACCAGTTGACAGAGCAGACGATATCTTAACAAATGATGCCAGAATTGTTCTTAAGCCTATTACCCTGCCAATATATTCTGTTGTAGTATTCAACTGTATTAACGTTTGCACGATAATCAAATGCGACATGGTAAATAGCCCCATTATAAATATACAAATAACGGCCGTTGTTTTATAGTCATTCAAATATAATAAAAAAGAAGAGGTCGCCATACCCATCATCGTAATAAAAATAACTTTATGTTTAAACTTTTTTAAAAAATAGATAGCAATCAAGCCTGCTATAATTCCTCCTACTGAAAATGCTATCTCAAATATTGAGTAAAGTTCGCTACCTCCTTCAAACTGTTCTGCAAGAGGTAATAATAAAGTTGTTGTCATTTGTATGCTAATGCTATTCAAAATGGATAAAAACAGTAAGTACTTCATTCCTTCTGTTTGATTAATGAAACGCCATCCCGATATTAATTCTGCAAGGTAGGATATTCTTGCATTTTCTATTTTTTTAGGGTTCATTCTTTTTATAGAAGAAAAGAAAATGGCCGCAACTAAAAATGTTACAGAATTAATAAAGAAACTAGTGGCTAAAGAAAATTTAACTAGAAATAACCCAGATATACCAGTTCCCACTAGTAATGCTGCTTCATTTAATGAAGATGCTTTTGATATAACAAATGGTATATCATGATTACAGAATGCTTCCTTAATAAATGCAGAAGATGCAGGTTTGTAAACGGTGTAGCAAACTGCTAATAAGAATTGCATAATGTAAAAAATAAATTCTGATTCGAATTTTATGAAAATAAGTATTGCCATGATTAAAACAAGTATAAATCGAATACTATCTGTTAGAACAACAATATTTTTAGAATCATGATGATCTACATAAACAGACACAAAAGGTGTTAAAATGATACTTGGTATATAATAAATTGCAATCATTAATCCGATAGAAGTCGCTTGTCCTGTTAAATGAAAAATATACCATAGCAAGGCAATTTGTTGAATTCCATCCCCAAATCCGGTAATACTAACTCCTAATAAATATTTCAATTTATTACTCATAAAATTACCCCTTATATAATTGTTATCTTCATTTTAGGTGCATCACTTCAACAGAGTAAATTACAATTTATTTATCTATATTTATAATTTATTCTTATAAGGTATCTCGCCACTTGCCCGTCAAGCGAAGTTAAAATCATATCCTCAAAATAAAAAAACGCTATGCTTATCGTAAGAAGTTTATGAGAAAGGATGGTGTTTTTAATGAATTCTATTATTTCAAATGAGCTGAATCTTTTCGCACAAGAGCTACAATACTTTTTATCTTCAGTAATCCTACAAGATATCGCCAAACAAGTTGGCTTTGTACAGCGATCTAGTAAGTATCAAGCGAACGAACTCATTGCCCTTTGCGTATGGATCAGTCAAGAAGTAGCCAGCGCATCACTTACACATTTGTGCAGTCAGTTAGAAGCCTCAACTGGAGTACTGATGAGCTCAGAAGGATTGAATCAACGCTTTAATCCAGGAGCTGTCGCATTTCTTCGAGAAGTCTTTACTTCTCTTCTCACACAAAAACTCTGTTCAAATCACTCACTTTCTGCACACATGATCTCTACTTTCAATCGTATTCGTATTCTAGATGCAACAGTGTTTCAACTGCCTGATCATCTCGCCACTGACTATCAAGGTTCAGGTGGAAGTAGTAATACGGCAGGCGTGAAAATCCAATTGGAATATGATTTACTTAGTGGTCAATTTCTTAACGTGCAGCTTGGTCCAGGAAAGAATAATGATAAAACATACGGTACCATCTGCCTTGAAACCGTAGAGACCGGCGATTTGTGTTTACGTGATCTTGGTTACTTCGATTTAGGAGACTTACAAACTATTCATGATAAAGGGGCTTACTACATCTCGCGGTTGAAGCTAAATACACGGATTTATATCAAGAACCCTGAGCCAGAATACTTCAACAACGGCACGTTAAAAAAGCAAACAGAATACATCCAGCTTGATATGACACAAATGATGTCAGATCTAATCCCTGGTGAAACGATAGAAATTACCGAGGCATACATTGGCCAAAATCAAAAACTTCCAGCACGTGTCATTATCCATCGTTTAACCGATGATCAAACGCAAACACGCCTAAAAAACCAAGCGATACGTGAAAAGAAAAAAGGCATTGTCATGAAGGATAAAAGTAAACGTTTAATGGGCATGAATGTATATATTACGAACACGTCTTTAGAAGAAGTACCAACGAACTACGTGCACTCACTGTATTCACTTCGTTGGCAGATTGAGATTTTGTTTAAAACGTGGAAGTCATTTTTTGAAATTGATGAATGTAAAAACATTAAAAGAGAGCGCCTAGAGTGCCATTTATATGGACAACTCATCGGCATTCTCCTCTGTTCTTCTACAATGTTTCAAATGCGACAGTTTCTGCTTGAAAAAACAAATCAGGAGCTAAGTGAATACAAGGCGATTTATATGATTAAAGATTACTTTCCGTTACTGTTTCAAGCGATAGCCATTGGCACAGAACAACTTTTGAAAATTTTGCATCGTCTTTATCTATTGCTCAAAAAGAACGGTCGTAAATGTCATCGGTATAAGAAAATGACCGTCTTTGATATTCTAGGGATTGTGTATAAAACGACGGTGAAGCATAGACAAACGGCCTAGCGAAAAAATCAGATTTTAATAGGCTTCTTTAGTATGCCTACTTTTCTATCAATTGTTAGTTTTGAACCAAAGATCGTTTCATATCTAGTAAATCACTTGATTAGCTTGATGGGCATGTGGTGCTACCCCAAATATAAGTATTGAGTCAATGTGTTCATCTTAAAGCGTAAAAAAAAGACACAATGGAAAGTGTCTTTTTTACGTTGACATGCTATGAAAGAAGATGTAGTGATTAATCATAGTTTGTTGGATTCTTCTTGGTTGATAGTAGTATAACATTATCATTAGTGATTTTAAATGAAATTATGCATATATACGAATTTTATTACATTAAGTTTGTAGCTATGTTTTTTCTTCTTATATATGGTGCATAACTTGAAATTGTATAATGTCCTTCCATAAATCCTCCCTCATTGAAGTAGAAGGAACATCTATACTAGGAAACAAAAAACAAAAAAGGAACATTTTAATAATAGAACTAGATTTTATAGTAAAATAGATACCATGGTATGAATGTACGTTTTACATATGAGCCCAATGAACCATATGCTTATAGAATTGAGAAAGAGCTTAAAACAACTAAGTTACATATATTAAGACAGTAATACTTCAAGCTGTATAGTTGGAAACGTCAGGAATTTAAATGATTTAAGATTCAAACTATATAAAAGATAAAGTATATGACTAAGGAAAAGAAGATTTTGTAGTGTACTGCACATTCAAGAATTAATTCTTACGTAGGGAGTGCTTATATGAAAAGTTTGAAGCATGTAATATTGCTAGTATTATGTTTCTTATGTCTAAGTGGTTGTAATCAAGAAAATGGAGCTGAGGTACAAGAATATATAAAAGAAAAACACGGTATTGATGTTGTTGTAACAGATTGGAGCTCTATAAATGAAAATAACGGTGGTAATACCTACCATACTGTGCAAGAAAAAAATAACAAATATCTAAAATTCCGAGTAAAGGTACAAGGTCTCCTCTATTCAAATCCAGTAGGTGATGAATACCAATATGGAAAAAAAACATATGAGGAATATAAGAAATTCAAACCAACTCTAGAAGAAATGAAAAAATTAGGCTACGTGGAATCTGAAACAGAAAATGCTCTTCAATATATTTTAGATAGTAAAGATCCAGATGAAGGAAAACCAACTAATGAATTATTATTAACTTTGCAAATGAGTAACGAGATTGACTTTAGCCAATTGGATTCAGTAGAATTAGATCGTTTATATGCTCTACTTCAACTCATTCAGAAGAATAATAAAAAAATAACAGAACTAGAGATTAAGGATCAAAATGGTGAATCTTTAGGCGGACCTTTTAAAAATGTACAAAAAATAATAACAAAAGAAGAACTGTTACAAACAATGAAATCTACGATGTCAGATGCCATAAACAAATATTAGGAAAATTGGATTAGAACGCACACCAAAGTAGAAGAAAGATTACATGAAATGCAAAACGATCGATTTGCATTTCAAAGTATTACTTATTCAAGTTCAGATGATGAGGATAGTCGAAAATATTTAGTGACTTTAGTTATAAATACCACCAATAATATATTTGAAAACACTCCCCTTTTAATTGAGGATTTAATCGAAGTAACTACAATCCTTAAAGAAGAACTATATAATAAAAACTTTAACATCTATTTAACCAATAAGACAGGAACAATAAATAAAAATTGGTTATCGTCAAAAGAAATCAAAGAAGCAAATAACATCGAAGATCTTGTAAAAGAAAGAGATCTTGCGAATTAAATTTAAAGTCCTTTTCATGTTTGTTATTTGATGCGAACGCACAATATTTCGAAGTCTCAACCCAGGCTAAAAATCCCATGTATTTTTGAAAGAAAACGGCTTATATTTTCATTTTGAAGTATTTACTTTTCATAGCTTGATGGTGATGGGGTAGCGCCCTCAAGCTATGATTTTTAATCCCCCCAGAACGAAAACTTTATGCATCATTGACTACTGATAATGATGCTTTATGTAGATCACACAGTTAGATAGGGATATACAGCCTAGAACAAAGGAAATCTGAAAAACAATAACAAAAACAGTCCTTTTATCAGGTCTTTTCTTGCATTTTCTCTGCTATACTCCTTTAAAAACAACTTAAGTCATACAACCTTCGTTATTCCTAGTTACTAAATAATAGTTTTGTTCATAATTTTGTAACATGTATAGACGGGTATATATGTTATAATCAACTTAGTAAATTACAAATAAATTTGCATTTCCTGTGCCCCTTACCTCCCAGTAAGGGGCGTACCCTTTTATAAATAATTATTTCAATACAACTTTTCCACAGTACTTTCACGTCTATTTCACAAATATAAGAATTCTCATATGTTCGACTTGGTACAACCTTTTCCAAGGAACTATATGCCGATACACGAATCCCTATTTATATAGGGATTTTTTTATAAAGGAAGAATTCAAAAAAAGAAGGAGATTAGCCCCTTCTTTTTTTGAATTACGTGCCCCTCATTATTTACTATAACCACGATTCAGTTTCGTTAACTTTTCATTGATGTGAAAAATTCTTACTCTAATATCTTTAACACCAGATGCTTGAAGTCTATTCTTGTGCATTTCGGCGTATTTTTCAGCATCTTGTTTTTCTTCAAATACATAGATGCCTCCAGCTTCTTTCGTTTCTTCATTCTCCGTCCATATTTTCCAATGGAATCCTTCTTCTTCATTAATACTTTTTGCTAAATCCAAAAATGCTTTTTCCATTTCTTCACCAAAAGGACCTTCAAACGGAAAATCAACTTGTAATAAATATGCCATTTTCACTCACTCCTATGTTCAATATTTTCAATTCGAATGCATACAGTTTAACGGCTTTAGGTTATGTTTTAAAAAAAAACAGCCATTCCTTAGTGAAACGGCTGTTTTCGTAATTCAATAAAAGCTCCCAGATTGCGGTAAATATTTTTAAATATTATTTTGTTTTTTTGACTTGATTATAATAAAAGATGGACTTCGCGATTCGTTTATTAAATCTGGCATTTTCTCTATCCCTGCCAAAGTTGCTTGTGGTTCGATTATTTTATCCAGAGAAAGCCCGTGTTCAATTAAAGTATTTATTAATGTGGCAACAGTTCTATGATAAATAACCACACTATCGTCAACAAACCAGTTGTGTACTCTGATTCCTTCTTCTTGATAATTATCTAATGCCCAGTGTGATTTATTACCATCCTCAGTTTTTATCCAATGGTTGCTTCCTTTGCGAGCTGTTGCTATTGGATGTTCGGTTGAAAAGATAAATTCACCACTGCTTTTTAATAGTGCATTAATCTTTTGAATCATCGCCGAGTAATCTTCAATGTAATGTATAGAGAGGGAACTTATAATCAGGTCGAACTTTTGATTGGCTAGTCCCATATCCTCCATAGGAAGACACATAAATTCTATGTTATCATCCTGATTTAACTTTTTAGCACGTTCAATCATATTTTTGGATATGTCTACACCTATTACGTTTTTTGCACCATTTTCTATACAATACTTTGAAAAATGACCATCACCGCAACCCAAGTCTAATACCGATTTTCCTTTCAAACACAGAATTAATGATTTGATTGCTGGCTGTTCTATGAAGTCATTAGCATTTATTCCACTTTCACGCAACGCTGTGTAGTTTTTGAAGAAATTCGGATTATCGTAAACATTTTGTCTCACTTACATCACTCCTCTGATAAGGTTTTCATAGATTAAGCTGACTTCTGTTTCCAAATTACCATACTATAATAAAAATTTTGTCATCCTTTTATTATAGTAATGTTTTTTAGGAAGATATCTCGAACTCAATACTTTCACAATCCTGCCCGTTTACTGAATAATCTGCTGTAAATATTATACCGTATTAAGAAAATTAACCTTTATTTTAATTAAAAACAACAATCTTTACGAAAAGAGCCTTACAAAAAGATACCTAAGAATTAACAACGATATTGTTTCGTCTGTTTAATCACTTACAGAAAAACGGACAAAAATCCCATAGATATAAGAGGGAAACAGTCTTTGATATATTAGGCGTCCTATATAACTTTTCTATGTCTCACAATCATATAGAGTAATCAAAAAAATTGAAGTCTGATAAGGTTTATTTGTATGCAAATTTTTAAAGAACTTGCACTGGATCTTTAGAAAAAAGAAAAAATCTTACATGAAATTAAACTTATATAATGTTAGCTTGGTGGGCATAGAGCACCGCCCACATTTTAATTATTTTATAGACCAAGCAAGGATAGCACAATTTTAATTATGATTTTGATTTGAACAATGCGTTCTGAGACACTACTCTTCTTCTAAAATAGCGTAATAATATTCATCCCACCATTCATTTCCATGGGGTATACACTTCCTGAAATATCCTTCTCTTCTCATTCCAATTTTCTCCATCACTCGATATGACGGGGTATTTTGTGGCTGACATGTAGCTATAATTCTATGTAATTTCATTTCCTTAAACCCATATTTTAATATAGCTTGTGCTGCTTCAGAAGCATATCCTTTATTGAAATATTTAGGATTGAATACCCACCCAATCTCATAAGTATGCTCACCAAAATATTTATGAAAAACAATATGACCAATCAGAATATTTTCATCTACCAGTATCACAGGAAAGTTCTCTGCATTTTCACCCATATTTCTATTTACAAAGTTTCTTGTATCTTCTTCAGTAAAAACTCCTTCGGGTATGTATTTCATAACATTGCTATCTGATGTATACTCATGGACAGCTTGCCAATCTTTGAACTCAAAATTTCGTATTAATAATCTTTCTGCTCTTATAAACATTTACTTTTCTCCTCTCAAAAAATCGTTTCTTTATTTCAAATCCACATTCAATCCTTAAACTAAAAAGAACTTGTAGGAATCTCTGCAAGTTCTTTTTAGTTTAAGGTGAATATATGAGACAAACAAACTATCTTACAGATTCATTATAGAAACTACAGGAACAGTACTTTGACAAATATATCATATAACAAATATTAACATTTATATATTTTAGAAAATTGCGTTAATTAAGAGTGGAAATAGCTTTTTCTTAACTATTCTTAATTTCGTTTACTATTAACTTCATTCTTATATGGTTTAAAATCGAATACATATTTTTCTGCTGGCCAAATATCATCAATGTTGACAGGCATTGTTTGAATGTCTGCATTATGAATAAATACAGTTAATTCTTTAGGTAATTCAATTTCATTTTCACACCTAAGTAAATATTCATTTACAGCCCCATTTACATAAAAATGTTGGATTGCTTTTCTTACTTACTCATTCATTCATAAATGAATCCTTTCTTAATCCATTTTCAAATCATATCCCCCAGATTTGTGTGAAGGTTTTGTTGAGTTTAAATTAAAGTCTACTTCTCCCTGATGGTTCCCCTTTTTATTAAGTCAAATCTACCATGTTGTGTATATAAAGCATAAAGATTATTGGATTTTGAATCAACATATACGTCCCTTTTATTTAAATATAAGAAAACCCCATATTCAATAAAAAATACAGGGTTTTTATAAATCAGTTTATTTTGTTTAAAATTATACTTAGTCGAAAGAAGTTCGTGAATGAAATATTACTTATCTAATTAAGAAGAATTTAGATTCCAGCCCAAACATCTTTTCCATATCGCCCTTCATCTTGCAAAGAATCCAACCAATCCCTTGCCTCTTGTTCCCTTACTTCATGAATTTCTTGATATGCTTGACAAAGGGTATCTTCTACATCTGGAGCCATTTTACTTCCATCACCACATATATAAAGATGAGCCCCATTATCTAATAACGAAATTAAATTGATTCTATCTTGTTTTATTAAATGCTGTACATATGTTTTAGGAGATCCTTCTAGGCGAGAAAAAGCTGTGTGTAAAGAGAGTAATCCATCTCTTTCATCATTTTCTAGTTCTGTACGATAGAGATAATCTTTATCAGGATGACGACAACCAAAATATAGATGTGCTTGTCCTAAGTTCATACCTTTTTGCTTTTGAACACGACGCGCTTGCAAGAATCCACGGAATGGTGCAATTCCAGTACCTGGTCCAACCATGATAATTGGTGTTTCTGGATTTTCAGGTAATTGAAAGTTCGATTGTGGCGTTCGAATGAAACAAATAATCTCATCTTTATTATGACGCTGAGCTAAATAATTAGAAGCTACTCCTTCATATGTCCCTACCCCACTCCATGCAGGTGCATTAACAATACCAACCGTAATGCTCAGACGATCCTGTGCAACGAGTGGAGAGCTTGAAATAGAATAGTAACGCGGTTTGAGCGCAGGAAGAAGTTCTAAAAAGCGTTCAAATCGGATTTCACAAGCCTCATACTTTTCAAGAAGATCCAACATTGACATACGTTTCTTTAATATTTGTTCATGATAAACTCCCTCTTCCAATAGCGATTCCAATTCCTTTTTATGAGGAGGGCATGCTGTGAATGTCACCATTTCTCGTATTTGTGCTCGAGTGGCTGCTTCCTGCACTTCAACACTATAACTAAGAAGGTCATATAAACTAACAGGACTGTCTAAAGGTATGTGATTTACACTGCGCCCACTTGCGCTCAATATGACTTGATCCTTTCCGTTTAATCTAAAGCGTTTTAAAATTCGGTTGACATTTTTCTCACTATTAATTGGCAGCACACCAAGGTGGTCACCTTCTTGATACGTAGCGCCTTCTGGCAAGGATATCTCAATATGTCGCGTGCTTCTTTCACTGCTAGATGATTGAAGTTCACGATTTTCTAGTATAGACGCATAAACTGCTTCATATGTTCGCGCCAGAGGAGATCCTCCAAGACGACTAACAAATTGTAAACTTAATGTACTGCGTTCTCTCTCAATGTTTTTGTTAAGTTCCAATCCAAATGCCTTCATCGCATCAGACCACATACTTTGTTTCCATTGCTCGAGCTGTTCCTCGAAATCACCACTTGCATCCGCTTCTCCACGTGTAGAAAATCTTGTTGCTCCTTTTTGAGCCATTTGCTCATCAATGTATCTTGGAATTCGCTGATAAGTACTAGCCCAATTATGATCTCCACAACCAAAAACTGCGTATTGAACACCTTTTAGCTCATCCGGTTTTAATTCTTCCAACCATTGCACAAACTGCCCTGCATTACTTGGTGGTTTTCCATTATAAGAAGAAGTTACAATAAGAACCGCCCCTTCTTTTGGCAGACTTCCAATTCGATCGTTAAGAGCTACCACTTCCGTTTGAACACCTTCTAAACTAGCTGTATCTGCTAGTTCTCTGGCAATACCTTCTGCTCCCCCTGTATCCGATCCATATAGAACAAGAAGCGAAAGATTATCGGCCCCAATAATAGAAGGAGTCTTCTGAACTTGCTGCTTGGTTTCATGGTTTTTCAGTTTCTCCTCTATAGGCGCAAGAACAGTAGTATGGCTAATAGTTTGATTTCGGGGTAGAATCCTAATTTTAAAATCACCAGGCTTTAACGTTAATGTTTGTTTTACATCCAGCTGATAGTCTTGATAATCAATGAATTCAAAATGTTGAAGAAGCATTCCCATTACAAGTGTAGCTTCATGAAGTGCAAACTGCATACCGATACATGCCCGTTGACCATTTCCAAATGGCTTATAAGCATGATGAGGAACCTTATCCAGATCTTCAAATCGTTCAGGTTGGAATTCTTCCACATTGTCTCCCCACGCGTCTTTATCCCTATGTAACTGTGGAATAAGAACAGAAATACGATCTTCTCCTTTCTTAATTGGATATTTCCCACCAATCACTGTATCTTCTTTTGCATAGAGACTGAATGCTGGAGCAGTAGGCCATAGACGTAGCGATTCATTTAAAATCATCCGTATATACTTAAGTTTCATAACTTGTTGGTATGTTGGAGTAGGATCTGTCAAAACCCGATCTACTTCTTCATAGGCTTTTTTCAATTTATCCGGATTCTTTAATAAAAAATAGATTGCAAAAGATAATAATCCACTTGTTGTTTCATGCCCAGCTATTAAAAAAGTGATAATTTGGAAACGAATATTTTCATCATCTAATTTTTCACCAGTTTCCGGATCCTGCACATTTAACATACGGGAAAGTAAATCATTTTCTTCCTGATTTCCACTACTTTTACGTTCAGCAATAATATTATCCACTAAAGAAAACATAGATTGAATATCATGCTGAAATTGACGTTTCGTTCTCCACATGAGTTTGTCTTCTATATCCAGCCGCTGTAATTGGTGCATCGCCTCATCTAGAGCACGGCTCATGCTAGTAATAAAAGGATGAGGGGTCTCACGATAAAAGCTATTAAATCGATAATTAAAACCACATAGACCAATTGTATCCAATGTAAGGCGAGTCATATCCTCCGGTACATCTACGCTTTCATTCGGATTAAGCCGTGCCCATTTTTGAACGAGTTGTACGGCAAGATCGACCATCATAGCATGATAATCTTTCATTGCTCGTTGGCTGAATGTAGGCATCAAAATATTATGAGCTTTTTTCCAGTTAGGCTCATGAGTCTCGCTTGTAAATAATCCGTCTCCAGCAAAGGCGCGAACTTTCGCTAAAGCACCCTCTATACTTTTATCAAATCTTGTTTCGTCACAGACTTCTGCTACCAGTTCATGCCCAGAAACGACAATGATGGTATCACTTAAAGTTTGAATTTGAAAAATGGGACCATACTCTTCCGCTATCTTGATAAAGGATAGGGTCGGTTTATCTTTATCGATTAATGGGAGATTCCCCAGCAATCCATATGTTTTCGGTTGAGGAATGGCAGATACTTTTTTATCCATTAAAAACACCCTTTCAAAAAAACATGTAATAAAATATCCCATTCAATAAAAAGAAGATAGCAATGAATCGCCTGGGATAAAGATATGTAATTGATTACCTTATTTTATCTTTTCCCTAACTATTCACGATTATGATATTGCTTATCAGGTTGTTAATCTAAGTTGTTTGTTGCTATTACATGTATAACTTGCAGAAAAAATACTAAATAAAAATGAAGCGTATTATGATAATGTTTATCAGAAATTGAGAGCTAAAGATTGTAGTATTGGGAAAACCAGTAGTTTCTAATGTCAATTCAAACAAATACGATAAGTAAGTATACTGTGTTGCTAATGAAAAAAGGATCTGATATGAATATCAGATCCTTTTTTCTATATATAATTATTTCACTGGTTCTTTTCCAGATTTAAATACCAGCGCCTTAGCAGCAGAAATTTGCATTTCTTCATAGTCTAACTAAACAGTAAAAACTTATAGGAGTCATGATCTAAGGTTTTATTTTACTCTACCGATTTAACCTCTCGACAGCTTCCGCGCTTGTATCTACACGTTTAACGAAAAAAACTAATAGTAGTGCAACAATATTCATGCCAAGCGCTACATAGAATGAATATTGAATTCCAGATAATAAAGCCTTCTGAGTTAACATTGCCTTCGTAGCTTCTGTGAAGGTTGTTGGATCTACATCAGCCATTAGACTTTCAGCTTTTGTTTTTGTTACCGAATTCATAATCGTAACAAGGATAGCAGTACCAATTGAACCGGATACTTGTTGAGCTGTATTATTAACAGCTGTACCATGCGGATTTAAGCGAGTTGGCAATTGATTAAGGCCATTTGTCATAAGTGGCATCATCACCATCGCCATCCCAAACATCCGCAGTGTGTAAATAAGAATAATATGCGTGTGACTAGAGTCGAGTTGCAGGTTTGCTAGCATATAAGTTGAAACGGCTGTAATGGAAAGTCCTACTATACCAAGAATACGAGGGCCATATTTATCAAATAGTTTACCTGTAATTGGTGACATAATCCCCATTATTACCGCACCTGGAAGCATCATCAGCCCAGAGCTTAGCGGTGAAATACCGCGGACGTTTTGTACATAAGCTGGGGTTAAAATCATACCCGAAAACATGGCCACTGCATTAACAATCGCAAGTACAGACGCAAGTGCGAACATTGGGTACTTGTAAACACGTAAATCCAATAACGGTTCATTCATTTTTAATTGACGGATAATGAAAGTAATTAGGGCAATAGCGCCTATGATTAAGGTTGTTAAAACAACTTTATTCGTCCAACCGTCGGAGCTTGCAGAACTGAATCCATATAACAAACCGCCAAAACCGACAGAAGATAATAGTAATGAGAGATAATCAAGTTTTGCATTTTTGTTTTGTCTCATGACATTCTCCGATTTCCAAACCCCTAACAGTAAGCTAATGATTGCTAACGGTAAAATCATCTCAAAAAGCAAACGCCAGTCATAATACTCTACAATATAACCCGATAGTGTCGGTCCAATTGCTGGAGCTGTAATCATAACTAACCCAAAAATCCCCATCGCTGTTCCCCTTTTTTCTCTTGGAAAGCTTACTAGCATAATATTCATTAACAAAGGCCCCATGACTGAAGAACCTGCTGCTTGAACCATCCGCCCAGTCAGTAATAAACTAAAGTTCGGCGCTAAAGCCGCTAAGCCCGTACCAAGAATAAAAATCAACATAGATGTAATAAATAAGCTCCTATTGGAGAAGCGGGTTATTAAAAATGCTGATGCCGGAATTAATATACCACTTACAAGCATATACCCTGTAGAAAGCCACTGAATCGTTGAATAATCTTTAATGTCTAAATCCTTCATTATCGATGGCAAGGCTACATTTAAAAGCGAGTTATTTAGAAATGAAACAAAGGCCCCAATAAAAAGGATTACAAGCATTAAATATGGTGGTTTTCTTTTATGTAATGTTTCACTCATATATTCATTTACCCCTTCATTATAAATTCCATTAATTCGTTTAAGCCGTTTGCAAATCTGCACAACAATACATTGCCCTTGCAGTATTTTGCCAAACTCTTCGAATGGATATTCTCTTTTTAACAATTCTACTTGCCCAACATAATATCTGAAAATCTTTTTTATTGATCAAACGTTCATAAACGCGTTTGTTAACCGAAATTAAATTAGGTTACATTTTGAGGTGGAGTTGTCTTATTGCCCACAAATAGTAGGATAAATCAACAAGACCATACACCTATTCCTTTAAATACAGGCTTGTAAATCTAGTTATGTAACCATCCATAAAAAGGAATATTACATAGGCTAAGTCTAACATTACATTTTTAAAGTGAGGGGAATAAACTTATGTACCAATATTGGTATTTGAATTCAGAGGGCAACGGTGAGCAATATACGAACCAAATTGCAATGTCATCATTATATTTACAGCCCCAAATCACTAAGGCTGAGGGAATGAATGATTTGAAGATTCCTGAGAATTGGAGTTGTCGAGGCTATCCATTTGGTTGGGATTCGCCAGCCTATTATACGGGTTTCAATCCTCAAACTCCTCCCTTCTCTTTAGGTCAGCCAATCCATTATGCAGGGATGATGCCACAAGGACATCCCGCTAATTGGACGCCATTACAAGGCCATGTAGGTAATCTCCAAAAACCTCCCTTACCCTGGGCCCAACCATTCAATCATGCAGGGATGTTCGCACAAGGTCATCTCGCCGCTTTACTATCGCCACCAGCTAAAGCTTTTAATTTTAATACCAATAATAACTGGGGTATTTTTGGAAACCCTCCAGGATGGGGAGGACAGGTAAGTCCTATGGGATGGGGAAATAACGGTCAGCCAGGAATGCTTGGAAACTTACTGACAGTAGGAAAAGGCACCATGAATGGAATCGGAATGCTTAGTAGTCTAATCGGTATGGGAAAGTTCTTCTTTTAGTTCATTAGAACAGGCGAATAAGTCCATAATCCAGAACAAAAAAACATTTCCTTTAATCTTCTCAAACATACTCCCTCCAAGTTCGCTTCCTCTCCTTTCAAATCATAAAAAACATCTATTACTTTGTATGTGATAACTTGATAGAGATGTGGTGACATCAACAAAACGCAAATTTCGTACGCTAAGCAAAACGCTACAAAAAACCAATTCCTTTACGAAAGAACCGGTTTTTTGTAGTTTTTATTTCTTTGAAAAGTAGTCAAATCTTTTTTCACTAATTAACACTTTGAACACGGCCAATTTGTCCATCTTGTAATCGAACTTTAATGCCGTATGTATGTGTTTCACTATGTGTTAAGATGTCTTTCACAACACCACTTACAGTTTTACTATAGTCATTATCTAATTGAATAACTACATGTGAACCAACTGAAATTTGTGATCTTGTTGGTTTCCCACCTGTTGCTTGTGTTGTTTTTTCTTGTTTTTGTGTTCTCTCTTGTTGTATAGACTGTTGTTGCTGAGTCTTCTGCTCTTCTTGTTTACGCTTCTCTTCTTCTACTCTTTGCTGCTCTTCTTGTTTACGCTTCTCTTCTTCTACTCTTTGCTGCTCTCCTTGTTTACGCTTCTCTTCTTCTGCTCTTTGTTGTTCTTCTTGTTTACGTTTTTCTTCTTCTGCTTTTTGTTGCTCTTCTTGTTTACGTTTTTCTTCCTCTACTCTTTGCTGCTCTTCTTGTTTACGCTTCTCTTCTTCTACTCTTTGTTGCTCTTCTTGCTTACGTTTTTCTTCCTCCGCTACTTTTTTATCTTCATCTATTTTTTGCTCATCTGATGCCACTTTTAATTTTTCTTCATCACCTTTACAAGCACTTAAAGACATTACACACAAACTCAAAATTACAAAAAATAACAATTTCTTTAACATTAAAAAATCCTCCTATATATACATTACAAATCAATAACTTTCATAGCATAACAAAAATATAAGCCTTTATTTGTCAAAATTTGTCGTATATTTTCATTTTCTACTAAAAGACTGACTCTATAATAAAAGCGAAGATTATTATTATATCGATTCGTACACAGAAATTACGTTCGTTTGCTAGTCAATTAGACTTAATTCATGAAACAAAGGGAAAAACCTTCATCTTATGCATAAAAGGATCTTTCGATTGAAGATCCTTTTCTATTGCACATTTAACTAAAAAAATCGGTTAACTGCATAACGCTCGTCTAACTTTCCTTGCGAAACTTAGCGGATCATCAACATCTTCAATATTAACGTAAATCAAATTTGGATCATCACATAACCACTCATTGTGTATAGACGAAACGATTATTCCTTGTTTAATAATTGTAGCAACAAATCCATTGACTTCCTTCTGCAAGAGCGCTACACGTCCTAGACATAATGCTCGTCCAGTTTTATTATCTCGTGATTCAAACGAGAAAGAAGTTGTTACTCTAAAACGTTTTCCTAAAATAGTTGCATGTATTTCATCCCGATTTATTGTTGCCACACATTTCCCACCGGCGAATCCTTCTTGACCACCGATAATTCTTGCAAACTGTTGACAAATTAATTCATCATTAAACGCCATATCTTGAATCATCCCCCCTTTTACTGTTAGGTTATGAATGAATACTTAAGTCTGAAACGGTAATGAATCTATACTATTACAAAAAAGATTATCGGAATCTAACGAAGTCTATTATATGGTAAGGCATTTTTAAAAAGCATAAAAAAAACACCCTAAGGTGCCATACTCCAACTCGAGAATCATATCTATGTATGGAAAAATTTAGAAAATAGAAGGTTCTAACTATAATTTATAAAGCTATTATGCCATGTATTACATACATATTTCCTTATTTACTGGAAGCAGAATCCCGTTATCTCACTTTCTAATCAGTCTTGTTAAAGCCATCCCAAGAAATCCAGCTCCCATTCCTATTAACCATCCAGTTTGGGCATTACCTAACATAGATCCCACTCCTCCGCCAAGAAACATGCAGCCAACGAATACTAATCCTCCAATTCCCCAATTCGGCCGTTCCATAGTTCCATCACACCCTTTCAATAAAACATATGCAATTAACTAGCCTAACTTTCTTGCATGAGATAGTTAATTATTTTGCTTATGTTTAGCACTTTCAGGGCATTCAAAAGATGCGGAGATTGAGTCATTTGAATAAATTATAGAAGGAGAATTTCATTTTTCATATTATAATAACTCATTAGTTGTAGAACAAATTCTTCTTCAACTAATGAGTTAATAGCAGTATAGAGATTTCCCACAATTTATGACTCAACCCTCGTTATCAAGTTAAGAAAAGCGAATCCCACAAAAATGAAAATTATATGCATCATTGACTACTGTTAATGAGACGTTATGTCATACAATGGAGTTAATATTAGAAAACTGTGAGGATGATTACGTTGATAAAATTTGTAATTAGTTATGCTGCAAATCTGTTTGCTTTTATTTTTGGATGGTTCTTGATTTCATATATTTCTCATCCTAGCTTTATTCACCCGAACGTTGTATTAGGATTCATTAAAACGATCGTCACTTATGGTAGTATACCGGCTCTTGTAGCCTGTCTAATTGGGGAAGTGTTATACAGGAAAATCAAACGATGTAGAGAATTTCAATTTGGAATTCCTGTATTTATAGGACTAGCAGTTATCTATACACTTATACCATTTCTTTTTCTTTTTAATTTTTCCCATTTCTTTGATTTCGTTGCACCTGTTATTATGGGGGCCTTATCTTTTTATTTAGTACGTAGAAAAATATAATTAACTTCACGAGTATGACAAAAAGAATCCTGATTAGTAAAACCACACTGTATAACCAAACAGAACTCAAAGAACGCATCAATTCTTGCGAAATAAACAAGAAAAAGAATAAAGGCTTTGAGGAAGAAAATAAGTAATTGCGTGAAAAAGGAAAGGTACAGCTTACTGATTACTTCATAAATTCATAAAAAAAGGACCGTACATATTAGACATATCTAAAATGTACGGTCCTTTTGTTTACTAGTGGTTCACCTATCTAACCTAAAGATAAGTATGTGGTCCTTTTACAATTTGAATTTCTTTTTAAGCTTCTTATATTTTCTATACGAACGTCTAACAATGTTTAACATAAAATACGGTACTTTAACAGGGAAAGGAAATTTATAAATGAAAGGCAAATAAAATATAAAATATGCCTTTTCTAGGTCTCTCCACTTACTATCTTCTTTTGTTTTTAAGAAGTCAGATACATCGACTACATATCCCCTTCCGTTTTCCATCATCACATTTTTCCCGTGAACGTCACAAGGAGTTAATCCTTGTTCTCTTGCATACTCTAAAGCTTCATTGATATCAAAGATCACCTGCTTAGGAATTTTAATGCCCTTATGAATAGCATCGTATAAGGTAATTTCTTTTAAACGTTTCAATACTATGAAATTTTCTCCTTTATATATAAGCTTCGAATAAGAAGGATGGTTTCCAATTCTTCGGTATACTTCTGACTCTTTTTCAATTCCTTCTCCTTCTCGCGCGTAAACTTTCACTACCCAATCTTTGTATTCTTGATGCATAAATACTGCGGCATAATTACCCATCCCTAAACACTTCCAAAGTCTAGGAATATCTTTAACTACTACAGGCTCGAATTCATCCTCACTTCTAATGCTTACCTCTTTTAATAATTCGTCCTTTATCAATCCCACAAAACTGTTTATACTCATCATTTCCACTCCGGTTTTGCTAAAAGGGGGCCCACCCCATTGCCATCAACCTAAGCCTTTGAGATACCCCCATACCGAAATTTCCACCTTTTTACAGTTATTTATGAGAATTCAGCTCATTTTTTCGTTTTGGGGAACAATCCATTTCTTAAGTTGATGGGTATGTGATAATGCTTCCATTTGAACAAATTTTCCTTTTCCATACCGATCATACACCTTTTGTAGTGTAATAGTATCAGCATATCCCAGTTTAAGAGGTTACTTGCAAAATATTTAGAATTTTTTTGCGATAATCCTCCAAAATTTAATACGGACTTTAAATATTTTCATTTATAATTCTCTATTTGTCTATACTTTTCATACCGCTGTTGTATAAGCTCTTCCGAGGATAATAGGATCAATTTTTTTAGAGATGATTCGATTACAGATTCAATCACTTTTGCCTGTGATTTTATATCATTTTGTGCTCCACCTTTAATTTCAGGAATGATTTCATCAATAACTCCTAAATGTTTTAAATCTTTTGCTGAAATTTTCATATGTTCGGCAGCTTCTGGAGCATACTTAGCGTCCTTCCATAGGATAGATGCTGCTCCTTCTGGCGAAATTACCGAGTACCATGAATACTCTAACATATGGATATGGTTACCGACACTAATGCCAAGAGCTCCACCACTTGATGCCTCTCCAATTACAATACAAACAATTGGCACTTTAAGTGTAGCCATTTCAAATAGATTTCGAGCTATCGCTTCAGAAATTCCACGTTCTTCAGACCCTTTCCCTGGATAGGCGCCTATTGTATCAATAAATGTAATAATAGGGCGATTAAATTTATCAGCTTGTTTCATAAGTCTTAGCGCTTTTCTATAACCTTCTGGATGTGCCATTCCAAAATTTCTTTCTATATTTTCCTTTGTATTTCTACCTCTTTGATGACCAATAACCGTAACGGGCATCCCTTTAAATTTTGCAATACCACCTATCATTGCTTTATCATCACCATATAATCGATCACCATGAAGTTCGAGAAAGTTTGTAAACAATAAAGGTATATAGTCCAATGTCGTGGGCCGGTTACGTAGCCTTGCAATTTGAACTCGTTGAAAAGGTGTAATATTAGAATGAATTTTATCTTGCATTTTATTTAAACGTTTTTCTAATACATGAATTTCTGGCGATAAATCTACATTATTTTCTTTCATAATTTTCTTTAATTCATCAAATTTCTCTTTTAATTCAATAATAGGACGTTCAAAATCCAAACTCATTTTACCCTCCAAATGTTATGATTTACCTCACTCTAATCAAAAGGCTTAGAAATAGAATCAATAAATAATTCAAAACCATCCACAACTATTTTTTGTTCTGATTCTGATAAATTATTGAGAATACTTTGATAAAATGTAATGGATTGCTCTCTTAAGCAATTAACAGTTATGTGACCTTTTTCTGTGAGGTGCAGAAAAAGTTCTCTTCTATTTTTTTCATTTACTTCACGATAAATAAGCCCCTTTTTTACTAACTTATCTACCAATCTACTTACAGTTGAAGTCTCTAATCTAAGTTTATTGGATAGTTGCCAAACAGTTAATTTTTCCACCTCTAGTTCCTCTAACGCCATCATTTGAGAAGTTGGTAAAGGTTTTTCAAATGGTCCATTGGGCAAATTTTGAGATTCAAAAACCCCAGTTATTATAATCATTTTCTTAATATCTGTTCTTAGTTTTAAGGCATCTTCTCTTTTCAAATAGGTCACCCTCCTACAACTAATGTATCATACATCAATTGTATTATACATGAATATGTTTTTTTCACAAGCTTAACGTAAGCCAATATTACAACATGGACGAGATATTTATTCTTGTTAAAATGGTATAAGTGGATTGTTTTCTACAAATGGCAGAACATCAATTATGTATCAGGGGCCTTTATGGAGTACCGCTCATCGCAATCAAGCTAAGAAAATAAAACTACCCAAAAAACGAAAATTTTGTGATAACTTGTAACAAAAAACTCATAATTTTTTGGGGGAGTTCTAAATTCTTAAGTTGATGGGTATGGACTATATATCCTATCTATACAAATATTGTCTACATAACGCATTATTATCGGTAGCAAGGACAAGGAGGCATCTTCCCCTTACAAGGGAACCCCCTTTCTTTGTTCTATCGATCTATGCATTTTTTTATACATTCCTATCCCGGCACGGTTTTAGGATTCTTTTTTGTTGTTGTATAAATAAAAAACTGTATTACATCTTGCATCCTCCTAGGTGTCACTATATATGAACACTACGTATTTGACTTTCTCAATGACCAACATTACTTAACATAGTAAAATAGTATTCGGATGCGAATCCAATGTTATTAAAATTAAAGCGGTTATCAAGTCGGAGGAAGGCACCTTAAGGTGTCTTTTCTTTTTAAAATATATAAGCGTACTATCCCTTTCCTAGCAGAGGCCTCCCCTCATGCTTCCTTACAGGGAGAATGATAAGGCTTTTTTTATTTACCCAATTACCGAGCTCTCAAATGTTTTAAATAGTTATAATACATGTATTGCTTCAATAACATATGATCATTCTTAAGAATGTCATTGAAATGTACCAATAGATATTAGTGCAGTAAAATAAATTGTGTTATGATGTGAGCAAATATAAAGCTATTTAACGGAGGGATTCATATGCCGCATGTTGTATTTCGTGGAATTACTATTGAACAATTAAAACGCATAAGCAAGCCATTAGTAGAAGAGCTCGCAGAGATTTGTGAGTGTGGTACGGATAATTTTACGTTGGAACTACCAAGTTCTACGTTTGTATTCAATGGAGAAGAAATAGAAGCGTTTCCTCTTATTGAAGTGAAATGGTTCGAGCGCGGACAGGAAATTCGTGATCGATTTGCCAAGGCCATTACTACATATGTAATGGATTTTGGACTTCCAGAAGTAGAGGTTGTATTTACGGTTTTCACAGAATCGGCGTATTATATTAACGGGAAGCATTGTACAAGTTAGAGCTATTTGAAAGGTTTTTGTACGGTTTATAAGGGGTAGAGCCACATTGCTATCAAGCTAAGAAAAGCGAATATCCAAACACAAAACATGAAAAAACTCCTAACAAATTTTGTTAGGAGTTTTTTCAAATATGCGATATTTTTTTAATCTTCACTATTGATTTCTATTGTACCTGTTCTAGCACTAACTTTTAAACTATTTAACAGATTATCAGGTGTTTTGATTTCCACTTCATATTCAAATGTAGATTGTGTTAAGTTGTCATCTTCTAATTCGAATTCTTTTTTCACATTAATAATTTCTCCTTTTGTATGAGATAAAGAAATTTCACGAACTTGTTTCTCTGTGTAGTTTTCATTCTTTTTTGCATAATTGTAACCCATACCATAATATCCCCCAACAATAGCAATACCACTTACTAAAATAGCAATTACACTTATAATTATTTTCTTTTTATGTTTTAACATTTTCATCCACTCCTTCATGATTAATCATCTATTCCGAATCTTGCTTCAAGTGCATTTTCTGCTTGCTCTAATTGATCTTCTAGTATATCGTGTTCTCTTTCTTGCGTTTCATATTGTTCAACAGTTATCGTTCCAGCACGATAATCTGCTTCAAGCTGATTATCAGATAGATCTATATTGTCATCTAATTGATCAATTTCTTTTTTTGCTGCTAAGTACGTATTTAAGTTTTCTTCTTTTGCTCCAACTGGTTTCGTATTATTTGCCTTTTCAACGATAGATGTGACTTCATTTTTAAAATCTTGTATTTGCTTCGTATCATTCGCAGCAGGCCCTGTTTTGTGTGGTTCTTGTTGTAGTTGAGCACTTTCTTTTTGCAATGTATCATTTTCCACTTTCAGTTGTTGTACTTCTGTATTGTTATCAGCTTGAGTAGAACAAGCTGTTAAGAATAAACAAGACATTGCTCCAATCAACATCCACTTTCTCATTCTTTTTTCCTCCCTTTACATGTGCATCTTATCCTTGCCTTTATATTACTGAACAAACATTAAAGGAAGATTAATATACAAAAAAATAAAATGATATAATTAAATAGTTTCTAATCTTTCTTTAATGTTTTGGAATTATACTGATACATATTAATAAGAAGAAAAGGAGAATGGTAATGCGAGTTCTTATTGTCGAAGATGAACAAGACTTACAAAATATATTAGTAAAACGATTAAATGCAGAACATTATAGTGTCGATGCATGTGGGAATGGCGAAGATGCCTTGGATTATATAAACATGGCTACCTACGATTTGATTGTGCTTGACATTATGATTCCCGGAATAGATGGTTTACAAGTATTACAAAGATTACGCGCGGATAATCATACAACCCCTGTCTTGCTTCTTACAGCTAAAGATTCAATTGATGATCGCGTAACAGGACTCGACTTAGGTGCGGACGATTATTTAGTAAAGCCGTTTGCTTTTGACGAACTGCTAGCAAGAATTCGAGTGTTAATGCGAAGAAATACAGGAAGCACATCTAATGTGTTTGAAATCGCTGACCTAGTGGTAGACTGCAATATGCATAAAGTAACAAGAGGAGGCCAAGTTATCACTCTTTCCAGTAAAGAATTTGCTATTTTAGAATATATGATTCGTAATAAAGAAGTTGTGCTGACACGAGATAAAATTGAACAACATGTGTGGAATTACGACTATGAAGGTGGCTCGAATATTATTGATGTTTACGTCCGCTATCTTCGTAAAAAAATTGATAGCCAGTTTGAAACGAAGTTAATTCATACAATACGAGGAACTGGTTACGTATTGCGAGTAGAATCATGAAAAGACTATCAATTAAAATGAAAGTAACCCTGTGGTATACAGGGCTAATTGTAATTATTATGGCACTCGTGTTAGCTTTTATTTTAACTTCTTCAGATAAAGTTTTGCTTTTTAATATGAAAGATCAATTGAAGAGCACAGTAAAAGAAAGCATGGAAGATATTGAATATAATCATGGACAATTAAAGATGGACGATGATTTTGAACCCTTAGAAGATGGAGTAAATATCATCATTTATAGTAAACAAGGCGAGATGCTGGCAGGAAATAGTCCAACAAGCTTTAATAAAAAGATATCGCTTAAATCCGATGAAATACAAACCATTAAAGACGGTAATAAAGAATGGATTGTATATGATTTTCTCCACAATGCAGGCGGCGATGAGCAAGTCTGGATTCGTGGAATAATGACTATGAGCCAATTATCATCAACGATGAATACGCTTATTGTGGTAACACTCATCTCATTTCCATTACTTATTCTCATTTCCGCAGTGGGAGGATATTTTATTACGCAAAGAGCGTTTCGACCTGTGCAACAAATGAGTGATTCAGCTAGTAAAATTGGTGATGGTAAAGATCTTTCGAAGAGAATTAATTTACAAGGTTCACCGAAAGACGAAATGTATCATTTAGCACAAACCTTTGACAAAATGTTTGAGCGATTGGAGACATCATTCGAAAGTGAAAAACAATTTACATCTGACGCATCTCACGAATTAAGAACGCCAACATCTGTTATTATTTCACAATGCGAATACGCTTTATCACTGAGGAATAATTCGAAAGAAATGGAAGAATCGTTAGAAGTAATTTTAAAGCAATCACGTAAAATGTCCGCGCTAATCTCACAACTCTTATTATTAGCAAGAGCTGACCAAGGAAAGCATAATACTTTCCAATTTGAATGTATCAATATGAGTGAATTAACGGAAATCGTTGTAGAAGAGCTTTCATTAATGGTTCAAGAAGCTTCGATTGATATAACAACTCATATAGAGGAAGACCTGTTTATGAAAGCAGATCAAACATTGATGATGCGTTTATTAATGAATTTACTAACGAATGCGATTGCTTATAGCAAAGCGAACGGCACTGTGCATATGCAACTGTTCCGTGATGAAACCAACATAATAGGTAAAGTCTCCGATAATGGCATAGGCATCAGCGAGCAACATATTACGAAAATATGGGACCGCTTCTATCGAGTTGACGCAGCACGAACATCTTCAAGCACCGGAAACACAGGTTTAGGATTGTCGATGGTAAAATGGATTGTCGAACTACACGGAGGAGAAATTACAGTTGAAAGTAAATTAGGAGAAGGCAGTACGTTTACATTTAAACTACCAATGGAAAAACAAGCATAATTTATGCGCATCTGTAGCTTCCAAATAAAGATTGATTCAAAAGCTCTCTTCAATATTTATGTAAAAATAATTGACACATTTTAAACAATATCGATTTTATCATTTTGGACAACCTTTTCTGTTAAGTTGATATACATGTAGAAAAAACTATAAAAATAAAACCCCAGAAATCCAAAGGTCTCTGGGGCTTCATTATATATTTAGCTCTTTTTGCTTTTTGTTTTGTTTATGTTTATACAGCAATTTTCGGCTTATGAGAGAAATCAGTAATAAGATCAGTACTAGTGCGAAAAGTTGCATAAATGATAAATTAAAATATTTAGCACCTGTAACGATTAACAGTGTAGAAATCGTACCTTTTACAATGAAAAAAATAATAATCCATAATCCGCCTTTTTTCCAGTTCATTTTTATATTACCCTTTCCTACGTTTAAATTCTTTAATGGGACACCTTATTAAAAATCTATTATATTAATAAAAAAGTCATGTCTAATTAAATGCAATGATTCTATAATAAGTGAAAATGATATTCAATGTCAATTTTATTGACTATTTGAATACTTGTTTCTTCATCTCAATCTCTTTCTACTTTGTTTCTTATAAGCAATGAACTCTTGTTTTCAAACAAAAAAACCTCTTGAATTTGCATGCGAATTCAAGAGGTTTTTTTTCATATACATCAAGTAAGATTTCTTGCTTTGTTTATTCGTTTATGGTCTTAATACATAGCTATTAGTAAACAATAACTGGGTCATACGTGTTCAAACTATCATATACAGTTTTTGCAACGTTAGGAAGAAGGTTTACACACCCGCCTGATCCTCCTGTTAAATAAGCATTATTTCCCCAGTCTTTTCGCCAGCCTGCATCATGGAATCCTTGACCGCTATTTGTGAATGGAACCCAGTAATCTACTTTCACTGCATAATCAGCTTTACCTACTGCGCTTCCTTTAAGCGTGTATGGTGTTCGTTTATATAGAACGTACCACACACCTGGTGATGTATCTTCACTCGTGCTATGTTTACCCGTTACTACATTGGTTGTGACAACTAATTTCCCATCTTTATAAATCCAAATTTGTTGATCTGCAATAGAAACTTCTGCATATGTGTCTCCAATGCCATTATTCGATGTTGTTTTATAGCCGATCCCTTCCTTCTCCCAACCATTCCCGTGAATATTAGAAGCAGAAAGCGATTTCTCGCCTTTCTCAAAGGCTTGTTGAACTTGTTTTGTTTCTTTTTCCACATCTAGTGCCCAGCCGTATCCTTGTCCCTTTACTGAAATAACCGAGCCAGAATGTGTTTTAAAAGCAAAGTCTTTATGTAATGTAGATTTAGCCTTATTAATTTCAGCAACCTTATTCTTAATGTCGCTCGCATCGATTTTTACTTTCATATCCTTTGACATAGTAGCATTTTGAATTAGATCTTTCGCTTTTAATGAATACACTTCATCCTGCACTTTATAATCAACAGACTGCGTAAGAAGATTTTGTAATGCTTTCTCTTCTTTTTTGATGATTGGATCGTCTTCTTTAATAGGCTGTATGTATGCAGACTTCAGATGAATTTCGCTTTTATGCTTCTGCTTGTCGTAATCTTTTAGTAGATTTGTAACGTCATACTGTTTTCCATCAACGCTCTTCGAAATTACAACTTTCCCTTGTTCAAGCTTCGCCATAGCATCTTGAGGTGCTTTTAATTTTTCATTCATAGAAACGAGCTTTTCTTCTACAAGTTTTTTCATCGTTTCACTACGATACTGATCCGCTTTTTCCGGTAGCAATGAATAATCTTTTTCCTTTGCAGAAGGGAAAAATGTCCACTGACTTTTTAATAGTTTCTTAACTTGTGGCAAATCTTTTTCCGTCAGTTCCGTTTTTGTATCTTGTTCATCTAAAATTTCTTGTTGATCAATATAGACTTTATTTGCTAGCCCAGACGTTTTTAATTTCTGTATTGCCTGATCAGCGCTCAAACCACCGACTTTTGTATCGTTAATCGTAACATTCGAATTGAAGTGAGTTGCTTGATAATAACTCATTCCTCCAATAAGAAGTGCAATTAAACCGCCACCCGCTGCGATAAGCTTCCAATTTGTAAAGCGTTTTTTTGATCTTACCCGTTTTTTCTCAACTTCTTCAACAGATTCATTTACTGTATTGTTGTTCATTAATCTTTCCCCCGTATACATTAACGTCAATCGATTTTAAACCAAAACCATTGAATAGTGTACCTTATTTTTCCTGAAATTTCATTATTTTTAACAGATTTCATCTCATTTAATCGATTAAAGTTAGATTTTTTAATAGACAGATACATTAAGATGATAGATAAAGTGAAAAAAGGACCATATCAATCGAGCTACTACGGGTCCCTCGCATTCGCCGAATTTTGAAGGGCGACACTACTTAACTTGGTAAAATAATTTCCGGATGGTTCAAATCAGAGGAAGGCACCATAGAATGTCTATTATTTATGAAAAATATCCACAAAAAAAGGACTACATGCAGACTCTTTTTTGTGAATATTTTAATGTCGCATTTTTTATAAATTCAAATGCAAACTATGCTTCCCGCTTTTCACCAGGTTTCACAACCTCTACTATCAGCCTAACGAATTTCACCTTATGACCTTTATCATCAACAATTTCAAGTTTCTTAAAACTATTAAATATGTTTGTACCACGCTTTGTTGATACGTTTAATCTTTACAGATGTTGAAGTTTTAGACTCATTCTTTGGTGTAATCCTATTATTAGAACATCCTGCAATGGTGAGACAGCATGTAGCCAATAAAACTAATAATATTAACTTCTTCAAATAGCCACTCCTATATAAGGAAAATATTATATTAAGAAAATTAAACATAACATCGAATCTTTGTAAAAACAATATATTTCCTAGCATTATTATTCAATGGCGGATTAATGGACACCTTAATGTTCATTAATCTGCTTATAAGCGGAGAACCTCATGCTCATCAAGTCAATGTCCAATTTCCATTTTATCCGATTCTCAATATTTATTCCAATATAAAAAGATAGCTATTTTTGTTGAATACTAATTATCTCCAAAATGAACAATACGAGCTGAGTTCCTATAACCCTATATACGTTTATTCAACTAGTTTCTCCCCTGTAACAATCTGAAACAAAGTGGCTGCATGTTTCCCTTCTAATTGAGCGTACCGATTTTCCCCCGTCTTGATTTCTATTTTATCCTTATTAGGGCTTACCCAAATTTGATACGACACAGCTTTCGCCTCTATTTTCGGATTTTTAAATTGAAAAATAAAGTGATAATCAGCTGGGCGAGACATTTCCACTTTTTTATTTTCAAAAGTAATATCATTTAATATTTTCTTTACTTGCAACACTTCATTATTATCTTTCACTACCTTAAGATCTTCATATTCATTATCACCAATATGTTTTTGCACTTGGATTCTTTGATCTTCATTGCCTGATATATTTGAACAGCCGGTTATTATGAGTATACAGATCGCAATAAAGACTAGAGACCAATTTCTAATTTTCATATTCATACCCTCTTTTCAATACAAAATATTTTAATTTGTAAAATAAAGGTAATTAATTTAAACTTAAAAATATACATAATAAAGAGAAAGGAGTATCGTTCCATGCAGTTACAAACATACACTTGGAAAAGTTATACGTTTCTCATTGTAAGTATATTCGTTACTATTAATCTCTTTCTCTTCTCACCTATTTTAGACAGAGTTGGAGTAGAATATGTTGTACCTTTCGCCTATTTCATATTAGCTTCTGCTGTTATAGCAATAATATTAGCAGTTATCTCTTTTTGTAGCCGATCTGAGAAGAAAATTTTAGCCATTATCGGTTTATGTTTTACTCTATTTAACACAGTAATTATTTTATTTTTCCTTTGGTTTGGTTACCATTTCACTTAATTGAAATATAAATAAACTCCATAAGCCACAAATAAAATTAGTAACATAGAAATGCTAAGTACCGTATATATGGTCCATTTTGCATTTGTACTCATATACTCCCCCTTCTCACTTCATAATAATTCCATTATATAACAAAAAAGCATTGGATACCCAATGCTTTTCACACTTACGCAAATAAAGACGTATTCGCATATAACGCTGGTGAACCACCTGAATGTACGAATAAAATGTTGTCTTCTTTATTAAATGTACCTTTTTTAATTAAGTCGATTAGTCCCGCTACTGCTTTACCTGTATATACTGGATCGAGTAAAATACCTTCAGTTTTCGCAAGTAATTGAACAGCTTCCACCATTTCTGGTGTTGGTAACGCGTAACCTGGTCCTACATATTCATCAAAGCATGTAACAGTTTCGCGCGGGATAAAGTTCGGAATACCAACGTGAGCTGACGTTTCCTCTACAAGTTTTGCTACTTTCTCTTCTTGTTCTGCTTTTCCTCTACTTACGTTGATTCCGATTACAGGAATGTGACTTTGTGTTCCAGCAAAACCAGTAATTAAACCAGCGTGCATACCAGCACTACCACTTACGCAAACAACTGTACTGAAATCAATTCCTTGGTCAAATGATTGTGCCATAATTTCTTGCGCACAAGCAACGTATCCCATTGCACCAGTAGGATTTGATCCACCAACTGGTATTACATATGGTGTATTACCTTTTTCACTTACTTCTTTCGCTACTTTATGCATCTCTTCCATAAGATCTGCTCCGTTTGGTACAACAATTACATTTTCAGCACCTAGTAAATGATATAAGAAATAGTTTCCGTTAAAGTCTGGCTTCTCTTCTGGCTCAAGCCCTTCTTCTAATACAAGGATACATTTCATTTTTTCTTTTACCGCAGCTGCCAGTGTTAGACGGCAATGATTTGACTGAATACCACCAGCTGTAATTAACGTATCTGCACCTTTTGCCTGTGCATCTGCAACTAGAAACTCTAACTTTCTCGTCTTATTACCACCAGCTGTTAAACCAAGTAAATCATCTCGTTTAAAATAAATAGTCGGCCCACCAAGTGCTTCAGAAAAATTGTTTAATTTTTCAATTGGAGTATATGACTCTGTATATTTTTTTCTCGGGAATTTAGCTAAATTCATTAATAACGCTCCTTTTGTACTTCTTTCACAATGTATGTAACGATACTATTATTACATGTAAAAATGATGAAGTCATCTTTCTGGGTGAAAAATGTGTTGGAATTCGGTTTTTGTGAATGGAATTGTATTAATAATTTTAACTCTAATACGGTACGTGAAATTACATTAATAACTTTCACTTTATTTCGGTACATGAAGTTTATATGAACGATTTTTTCAAATATATCGTCCATAACTTGAAATATATCGACTTACCGATAAAAAACGACAACACAAAAGAGCCCACTTATTAAAAAGTAGGCCCTTACTAATCACTTATTTGCCGAAAATCGAAGAAGCTGTGTTAATCCTGGCTCTAAATTCATTTCGCCTTTATGACGTACGTGTACAACCTTGTTCCCATCAAATTTCGGAGCATTCCCTGGATTATACGTCAACCATTCGTTCGTTCCTTCTACAGAGTACTCCATATACTCCGTTGCACCGACAATTACATTTTTACTATCGTCAGCTGTTACATTTGGTGCCATTTGTGCGACTTTCGCATCACTAATTAATAGCTTCTTTATATCCTTATCACGTTTATAATATCCTGTTCTATCGATTTTTATTACTTAACCTTACAAAATTGTAATAAAAATCAAAGATCTACTATTGTCCTTTATCTGAGGGCAATGAAATTCATTAACAAGATTGATATGAAGTTATATCTATTGTTTCAGTTAAGGCCCCTAAAATACTAGTTTGGTTAATCAAATAGATATATTCCAAACTACAAAAATTTATAATAGAAAAGGTGGATTTTAGTTTTAATTAGAATTTGACCAAAGTATTGCTGCAAATATTTATTCTATAAAAAGAAGAACCCCACACATTTTGATTAAAACTTCAAAGTATCTCTAGATACATCTAAAAATTTAGCAACTTGTCCAATTGTGTACATTATGTTCTCCTTTATCATTGCTACTTAATTTATTACATTCATACTTCATATTCTTTACATTATCGAATTTCTCTTCCTATTAATACCTCCTTGTTCTCCCCCAAAAAAAGACACAGAGATTTCTCCCCATGCCTACTAATTCCTAATTCTTCACCGCATGCACATAATGCACCGTCTCAAAAGCTTTTAAATAATCGTTTCGTCCTTCAAAATATAATGTATTTATGTCTTCTGGCGATAATTGCTCATAAATGAGTAAGCCCACCTTCTCTAATAGTGCTTCCATTTCAGCGTAAGAAAAACACGATTTCATCGGTTCTCCGCCTACTGCAGCCATTTTTACCATATTTTCCACTCGATTGGACAATCCTTTTTCCGTAAATAAGTTTTCATCCGGATAATCGAATACGATAGAGCTCCCCACTGGAACCATCTCGAATAAATTTTCTATTAAACTAGAAAGCTCCTCTTTCGTTAAATAGTACGTAACACCTAATAGGCTAAAGAAAGTCTTTTTATTTTCAAATCCTTCATTTACTAATTTTTGCTTCAAGAAATCTTTAGTAAAATCCATCGAAACAAAATGAAGGTTGTTTGGAGTTTCAAGTGCTGCTTCTTTTATTCTCTCCCTCTTAAACCTTTGTGTAGAAGGATGATCTACTTCAAATATTTCTATTTCATTCTCTAATTCTCGTTGTCTAAAGCTGAACGTATCTAAGCCTGCACCGAGTATGACGTATTGTTTTGCGCCTAATGTAATTTCATGTAGCAATACTCTTTCACAATATGCCGCACGTGCCAAAGGTGTTGGTGATAATTGAACTTGTGTAATCCATTTTAATATTTCTTGTGGATTGTCTTGAAACTTTTGTGCAATGTCTGTATTGAAAAAATGGATTCCTTGGACCATATTTGTTTCAATATCGTTACGTTCTTTTTTGAAATGAAATCTTTAGCTACATAATCATCAAAGATTTTAGGACTATCAAATTCACTATGGTACGCCCTTCCGAAAGCTGATACTAGCGACGTTACACTCGCTTCACCTTTTTTCACGCACATACACTCCTTCATTTTCACAACAAAAATAGGGTTCCCCTGGCCAGGAGAACCCTATTATACACTTTATTTTTATATTGGTAAATTATAGCATAAATAAGTTTTTTTGTCAAGTTTTCAGCCTGCTACTACTCCGACATTTTGTATATTCTCTAGCAGGAAAATTGTCAATTCACATCGAATGTCCCAAATGATAACAATACATATGGAGGCCAATATGAAACGATTAGTGATCATTACAGTAGGAAAAACACACAGCGGAAAAACTACATTTGCTAAAGAACTAGAAAAAGAGTTACCCCACGCTTTCGTTATGGATCAAGATAACCAAGCTGAATTCATTAACACGCATTATGAAAAATTACAGCCGGGCGAAGGCCCAAATACATTTAAACACGGTCTTTCGAAATTCATTGTTGATTATGCAAAAGAACATACAAGTTTACATCTTATTATTTGCAACTCAAATAGAAGCCGAAACGGCCGGATGTATTTGCTAAATGAATTGTTTCAGAAAGAGGAATATGTACGTATACTCGTTCATTTTGACATTCCAAATGATGTACTTTACGAAAGAGTAGCTCGAAGCACGCGAAGTACCAATATTTTTAGAGGTGATTATTGTAGTTTCAAAGAAGTACTCGATCGACAACAGTCTGAATCACTTCACGAAGATGTGGTAAATCCTATAGAAAACGAGGCTGATTATTTGTTTGTTATTCGTAATCGTAAGGATGTAAACTCTACTATAGAAGAAATTGTTCATCTAGCTAAAGATCTCTCCCCTACCCAAAAATAATAGACTATAAGCATTACATAATGATAGATTATTATGCAAATACTTCCTCTAGACATCCTACATGGTATATAATGATAAGATAATCTACTTCTATATGCTCAATTCTACACAAAACAACTCATGCATATGAAAGAAAAGAGGTACAAAAATATGAAAACAAAACAAACAATCGCTGCGTCTACACTAGCTTTAGCAATGATTGCTGGCGCAAATTCTGCTCATGCGGAAGTAACTGATGCTACTCCTCAGCAAAGTACAGGAGATCGATTAGCTGAAATTAAGCAACATAGACAAGAATTAGATGCGAAATTACAGCAGCACAAAGAAAACGTGGATCAAAAGTTGAATGAACTTAACCAAGTTAAGGAAAATGTTGACACGAAGGTTAATGAACTACATGAGCGTAAACAAGTTGCTGATGAAAAAATTAACGAAATAAAACAACGTAAAGAAGAGCTAGATGCAAAACTTCAGCAAGACAAGCAAATCGCCGAAGATAAAATCGCTGAAATAAAAGAGCATAAAAAACAAGTAGAAGAAAAAGTTGCTGAAGTGAAAGAACATAAGCAAAATATCGATAATAAAGTGAATGAGATTAAAGAACATAAACAAACTGTCGATGAAAAAGTGAATGAAATGAAGCAACATAAAGAGAACATCGATCAAAAGGTTAATGAACTTAAGGAAGTAAAAAAACAGGTAGATGAAAAATTAGCTGAGTTAAAGAAAGCAAAACAAACTGCTGAGGACAAACTTGCTGAGTTAAAAGAAAATAAGCCGCATACTGGAAATACGTTAGAGGAACTTAAGAAAATTAAAGGCAATTTAGATAGTCTTTCCGCTAACTTAGAACTAGCGAAACAAGATGTAAAAAACAAACTAGCTGAATTACAAAAAGCTAGAGAAGATTTACTAAATAAAATTAACGAAATTAAACAAGCGAAACAAACTGTTTCAGATGATTTAACAAAGAAAAAACAAGACTTAGATATTAAAATTAACGACTTTAAGCATACTGAGAAAAAAATTGAGGACAAATTAGCTGAGGTACATACAACGAAGCAAAATGTAGATAACAAAATTAATGAAGTATCTCAATCAAAACAAACAGAAACAAAGACTGGTACTACAAACACAAACAATAACGCTAGAGAACTTCCTAACGCTGGTAGTGAGCAATCAAACAATATGGCTTTAGGTATGTTATCTGTATTAGGCGGCGTTTTATTAATTACACGAAATAAAATTAAAGCGTTATTCTCAAAATAAAGCAATTATACAAAAGACAACCGCACACTTGTGCGATTGTCTTTTTTCTTTATATTAACTTCCCATCTCTTAGCGTCAATATACGATCACATACATCAAGCATTCTTTCATCATGCGTAATCATAATTGCTGCTTTTTGGCTCTCTTTCACTTCACGTTTCATCATTTCTACAACTTCACGTGCGCGTTTTGAATCTAAGCTTGCTGTTGGTTCATCCGCTAATATTAAATCTGGGTTGTTCATGAACGCGCGAGCGATTGCTACCCTTTGTTTTTCCCCGCCAGATAGTTGATTTGGATAATGACTTTTTCTTTCTCCTAATCCAAATGCCGCTAATAAATGATCCGCACGCTTTTCTGAGTCTTGTTTGTTTTCTTTTTTAAGCTTTGCAATGTAAAGCAATTGTTCTTTTACATTTAGATATGGAACAAGATTTGCAAACTGGAAAATGAAGCCGATTTTTTTCAAACGAATGTCTGTCATTTCCTTTTCTGATAGCTTCGTAATATTTTGCTCACGAATGTAAATATCCCCTTTTGATGGTGATAATAACGCACCCGCGATTGATAATAACGTACTTTTCCCTGATCCAGAAGGACCGACGATTCCGATAAATTCTCCAGCTTTCACATCAAGCGACATCGGATGAAGGGCTGTTACTTCCGTATTCCCTTCTCCGTACACTTTACTTACTTTGTCTAATTTTAATAATGAAGTCATTACATCCCGCCTCCAATTGCTTCTAATGCATCAACTTTTAATACTTGGTATAACGAAATAAGTGTTCCTAAAATACTAATTACGATGAAGATTGCTGCATATTGTGCAATCATCGGTGTTGTTAATAAGAACGGCATACCCGCTGGTAAAATTTGTTCTAATCCTTGTACAAGAACAATACTGATTACCATCGCAACGACTGATAAGAATAACGCCTGCACGACTAAGCTATTTGCTAAATAAGAGTTCTTTGTACCGATTGCTTTTAATACACCTAATTGCTGTGTTTTTTGCAATGTAATGACGTAGAAGAATACACCGATTAGTAACGCAGCGATAACAAGTAAGAATGCAATGATCATTGTTAATGTTCCTTGCTCTTCTTTAAATCCTGGAATGCTTTGCAGTACTTCTTTTTTGTCGATAACATGTGCATTTTTAATTTCTTTATCTGTATTCAGTGCAATTGCACTATAATCTTTTTGGTTTGGTTGTGAAATAGATCCCCATACGTCTTCATTTACATAAACGACTGGTGTATGGCTAAACATTTGATCTTTCGTAAATCCAACGATTGTAAATTCTTTCTTTGAAACAGGATCAATAATTGTATCCCCAATATCGATTCCTTTTTCTTTAATAGATTCATCAGCAACCATTTCGTTATTTGCTGTGCCTAATTTCTCACCTTTTACAATGTTCGGTTCTAAAAATGAATCACGTTCACTTGAGAAAATAGCAACATCCACTTTTTTCGAACTATCTTTCTTTTCATACGTTGAAACTTTCACACGAAACGGAACGGCCTCTTTGTCGCCTACTTGATTGACTACGTTATCTACATCTTCTTTCTTAATTTGTGAACGAAGTAATTTATTTTCCGCATCATCTGCTAAAACGAACTTATTTGCCTCCATATTTTGAATCGATGAAGCATTATCATATGATAATCCATTTGCTAATCCTGAAATAACAAGAACTAAAAATGATAATAACACCATAATCAGTCCGATTAATCCGTATCTTAATTTTGATTGTTTTAATTCACGCAGAGCTAAAAACATTTCGCTCGCTCCTTCCTCTTTCTTTCTATGCACTTATCATAAAAAAGAAATATGAACGGAATATGAACAGAAGATTACAGAGGAGAAGATTTAATTTTCGGAAAGTATTGAAAATAATCAGAATCCTTGATACAATTCAGTCAAATAATCTTGACCGAGTAATTTTATTTGAGGAGTTGATCTTGTTGAAGCCCATGTTAACACTAACTACTTATAGCCAACTAAAAGCAATAAGCGATCCACTTCGTGTCGAAATGATGATGCGTCTATGCGAACGTCCTTATACAGGACAACTACTATCTGATAAATTCGGCATTCCAAGGGCTAAAATTCATTATCATTTAAAAGAATTAGAAAAGAATGGTTTTATAGAAATTGTTTATACAGAAGAAAAGAATGGCATCATTCAAAAGTTTTATCAATCTGTCGCTAGAGGCTTCACCCCTGCCGCGGACCTATTACCTCATTTAGAAATATTAAGCGAATCAGGTCGCCAAATCTTTTTACAAATGACAGAAAGAACGAAAAGCCATATTCTCGCTGCACCAGAAGAAGCTTTTACATTACGAAAAGTAAGCGGAGACCCAGCAGAGTGGAATTACGTTTCATCTTGCTGGGAGTTTGATGCCACGCCAGAACAATTTCAAGTGTGGGTGAAAAAATTTCATGAATTAATGGCTGAATTAAATGATATCGCAAAAGACGCAGATAAAGATCCAAATAGTAAATCTTATTACATTTCTACTACTGCACTACAAATCGATGAAAAAGCAATGCAGCGCTTTGTGAAAAAAGAAGAAAAATCGTAATACGATTTTTTTTACATAGACGGTCAAAATTATTTTACCGAATAATTTTTTTATAAAGGAGTAGATTAAATGGACATATTAAAAAACCGAAATTTCCTCTTACTTTTTTTAGGAAGAATTTTTACAAACATAGGAGATAGCTTATATTATGTAGCTGCGATGTGGCTCGTATATAAGCTGAGTGGTAATCCTTTTTATTCTGGATTGGCTGGTTTCCTTACATTATTACCTTCTGCATTACAATTCCTTACCGGCCCATTCGTTGATAGATGGGCAATAAAAAACACCCTCGTCATTACACAAGTTTTGCAATGCATGCTTATTTTAATCATTCCTATTACACACTACTTCGATCTATTAACAGTTCAACTACTACTCATCATCATGCCCATCGTAGCCTTTATCGAACAATTCGCCTATCCCGCACAATCAAAAGCTTTACCACTTCTACTTCATAAAACACAACTATTAAAAGGAAATTCACTCTTTTCATTTGCGTATCAAGGCATTGATTTAATTTGCACGACGCTTTCTGGCATATTAGTAGCACTACTTGGCGCAATCACTTTATATGTAATTGACTCTATTACATTCGCGATTACTGCCCTTTTGTTCTTTTCATTGAAAATGCCAAAGCAAGCAGAAACCAATACATCACTTTCAACTAAACAATATTTCACTGATTTAAAAGAAGGTTTTTCGATCGTCTTCCGTTCATTAATGGGCGTATTCTTAATCGGTTCAGTAGTCGCTAATTTTTCAATCGGTATGACGATGGCGATACTCCCTTCTTTCGCTGATTCTTTAGGAGGCGTGAAATCATATGGCTTCTTCTTAGCCGCTATATCAGCCGGCAGTTTAATTGGAGCATTATTCAGTTCATGGGTTGGTAAACGTAATGTTGGCCGTGTCTCTATTATTGGCTTTGCGACTGGTGCTATCTTTTGGTTTCTCTCCACGATCGTACCGTTTCAGTGGTTGTCTATTCTCTTATTCGGTCTAGCCTGGATTCCAATTGGTGCAACCAACATATTATTTGCGACAATTAGTCAAATTGTAATTCCAAATCAGTATATTGGACGCATAAACTCAGTCATGCGAAGTATGGGCACAATTGCTATGCCGTTCGGTTCTTTAATTGGTGGATATGCTGCAAATGTATTTAGTAGCCAACTCATTTTCGCGTTCGCTAGCATCGGGATTTTATTTATTTCTTTCGTATGGCTACTTCATCCAAAGTTACGGGCTTTGCCGAAAGCTGATGAAATTACAGCGGATACTTTTGAAGTTCGGTTTAAAGAAGAGCGCGGGAAAAGTACAGCTTTATAGCAGAAGTGGCAGTACGTGAAATTTATATCGGCGATTTTTCAAATATATCAGCGCAACTCGGATTATATCGGCGATTTTCATAATATATCGGCGCAACTCAAATTATATCAGCGATTTTCCGATTATATCGATTTATCGACAAAAAATGACAAAAAGAAGAGGCTGTTCCCAAGCAGCCTCTTCCATCTATTTCGGAAGCTCCACCTGAACAGTAGTCCCTTCCCCTTTCGTACTATATACTGAAACGTTTCCGTTATGCAGTTCAACAATTTTCTGCACAATCGATAATCCTAAACCACTACCTTCTACGTTTCTTGCCCTTGCAGTATCTACTTTGTAAAAACGATCAAATATACGATCCATTTCTTCTTTTTCCATACCGATTCCGTTGTCTGATATAGAGATCATCACGCTCGACTCTAATTCTTCTACAACAAATTCAATCGTTCCGCCGTCGTTTGAAAACTTAATGCTATTCGTAAAAATATTACTCCATACTTGATGAAGTAAGTTTTCATCACCTTGTATTGTAATATCCGGCACATCAAATTCAACGGCGATATCTTTTTCACGCCATTTCCATTCGAGCATAAAAATAACGTCTTTAATTTGCTTCTGCAAATTGAATTCTTTTATTTGTAATACTTTTTCTTCTTTATCTAGTGAAGCTAGCGTAAGTAACTGTTTACATAAACTAGACATTCGCTTACTTTCGCCCTCAATAATTTGTAAGTAATGGTTTCTTTCTTCCGCACTCATCTCTTCTGACTGTAACGTTTTTGAGAACCCTTGTATGGAAGAAAGCGGCGATTGAAATTCATGAGAAACATTTGAAACGAATTCTTGTCTCATCTCATCTAATTCTTTTATACTTTTCGTCATCTTTTGAAAATTAGTTGCTAATGTACCAATTTCATCTTTTCGATTTTCATCTAATTCGATATCATATTCACCACTTGCAATCTTTTGAGTCGCTTTCGTAAATGTTCGAATGGGACGAACGATATAACCTGCTGCAATCGCTATAAAGATAATACTTAATAGTACGATAAACCCAAGTAATACCGCTAAGAAAATTCGCATCTCGCCAAATTGGTTCTGAATGTCAGGACGAATAAATAAAGCGTACTGTTTATCACCGTGTTGCACTGGTACACCGACACTATTTATTAATTCATTATCGAAAAAACCTGTAATAAAGAGACGTGTTGGATACGTAGAAACACCATTAAACGTTTCGCCATTCAATACTTTATGAACGGTATCATCACTTATTGTTGTCTTACGAAACGCGTTGCCGATACGTTTTCCATTCTTTTTATCATCGACAATATAAATTTCATATCCTAACTTCGCAATAGACTGTAAGTATGCCTCTTGATTTTCTTCACTTTGCTTTTCATATAACGATTTTACTTCTTTCGCATACATTAAAATCTTTTCACTATTGTACGGTTTTAACTTCACTTGATAGTACACATTTGTTAATAAAAAACCGATAATACTGCTAAGTAGCATGATTCCAACCGTCATAAAAACAAATCTAGAGTATAGTGATTTCATTTTATTTCAACTCCAACTTATAACCGAGTCCGCGTACTGTCGTAATTTGAAAATCATCTGTTCGTTTTGAAAAACGATCTCTCAGTCGCTTCACATGAACGTCAACTGTTCGTTCATCTCCTTCAAAATCCATTCCCCATACTAATTCAATTAATTCTTCTCTTGAAAAGGTTCTTCCAGGATAACTAGCAAGTTGTGATAATAATTCAAATTCCTTTAATGGAAGCAAAATCGTCTGACCGTTACACTTCACTTCAAACCCTTTTCGGTCAATTATCGTTCCGTGTAATGTAATAATATCAGCACTAAGCATTTGATAACGGCGCAATAGAGCTTTCATACGGAAAATTACTTCAGCTGGTTCAAATGGTTTTACAATATAATCGTCCGTACCAGAAATGAATCCTTTTTCTTTATCGACTAGCTGACCTTTCGCAGTTAATAAAATAACCGGTATATCATGATACTTCCGGATTTCTTCACATAACGTATAGCCATCAACAAACGGCATCATAATGTCTACTATCGCAAGATGAATATTTTCTTTCTCTAATACGCCTTGCGCTACCTTTCCATCTTCCGCTTCAAAAACTTTAAACCCCTCTTTTTGCAAATGGTAATGTAACAATTCTCTAATATGCTTATCATCATCAGCTAATAAAATATGTATCATCTTCATTAAACCCTCTCTTGTTCATCCTTCTACATCCTTACCTTAAGAAACAATTGGATTTTTTGCAAGAAAAAGAAAAACAAACCAACATTTTAAGATAAATAAAAAGAATCTATTTTGAAAAAAGATTATTCAAAATAGATTCTTACGTTTTAGTATTAAGATTATTTTAATGAAAAGTAATTTCTATGCTTTAGAAATATCAACGAATCCTTCTCCAAATACGTCACGAACATCGTGTATAGCAATGAACGCAGCCGGATCTGTAGTTTGAACAATCCGTTTTAGCTTGACTACTTCTTGCTTATTAATAACAACATAAAGAATTTCCTTCGGCGTTTTCGTGTAATAGCCATGACCTGAGTACACAGTAACCCCTCTGCCCATTAATGTAGTTACCTTTCCGGCAATTTCATTCGGGTTATCAGAAATAATCGTAATGGCTTTCTTCGGATTTAAACCTTCAATTACAAATTCCATCACTTTCGTTGCTACATATAGCATAATAATTGTTATCATCAGTTTTTCTGCACCAATGATGAAATAAGACGAAAACGCAACGATTAAATCGAAGAACAGTAAACCATAGCTAATGCTCCATCCTAAATATTTATGCGTCATCCTTGCTAAGATGGTAGTACCTGCTGTTGTTCCGCCAACACGAATAATAAGACCAATCCCGCACCCAATAAATATTCCTCCGAAAATGGCATTTACGAGCATTTCATCCGAAGCAATCGTCCAACCTTCTGTCAAATGAAGGAATAGCGAGTTCGTAACTACAGCGATAATCGTATAAATTGTTGTAATCTTATTTAAAAATTTATAACCAGCTATTAACAAAATCGCATTTAAAATTAAGTTAACTAAGCCTGGTGACCATTCAAATAAATAATACGTAATAATCGTGATACCAGTTACTCCACCCTCACCAAACTCGTTCGGGATAACAAACAAATTGACACCTAACGCAAAAAGAAATGCACCAATAATAATAAAAATAATGTCTGTCGTTCTTTTTTTCATACAGTACCTCACTTCTTATGTAAATATTTATTCTGTCATAAACTCTCACCATTATATCGTGGAATATTCAAATCGAACAGTGGTTTATTTTTATTTTAATATAGGGTAATAAATCAACTTCATCCTATATCCACATGTAATTAAAAAGTAAAACAACTGTATTTATTATGTACGACAAATAAAGTTTTGATTTCCCATGCAATTCACCCTAAAAAATGTATATCAACACTCTCACTCGCACAAACTTCAAATACAAAACAAATAGGCGAAGCTATAGAATAAACTTCGCATCAAGCGTGTGATCATAGAGATTCATATGAGATTTTATATTCATAATTTCCAGAAATAAATTTACTTATCCTTCTCCATATATTCTTTAATCTTTCGTTCTTCCCACTCTTTTCCGAATATCCCAACTGGAAAAGTTGTCAAACCATGTATAACGATACCGATTCCCCAACCTGCAAGTGGATATAAAAACCACAATTTACTGGAATCAGAGATTATATTTATAATAAAAAGCATTAAGTTCACTAGTATATACACCGTTAAATGAATGTAAAACGCTTTTAAATTCTCCACCCTTTTTTTAGCTCGTAAATAAACCTCATCTTGCTCCACCCTTAAACACCTCTTTCCATATTGTTTTTTTCACCTTCGCTCCAGTATTAACATCATATTCTAATCGGAAATCCGTTATTCTCAAAAACCATAAAACAAAAAAGTACCCATCGAATTATCATACATATGATGATTCGATGGGTACTGCATGATACATTTGTTATTTACAAGCGTCTAATTAAGACCAAATCCAAACATCATCATTATTTTCAACGTCGCTCTTTACCTTATGAACTTTTTCAATGTTGTCCGTTGTGTTCCAGTTAATAGAACTTCCGCCCCAGCCCACATACTTCATATCAATTTTTACTTTCTCACCTGTATGAAATACTTGTCCCTTCGTTAAGAAAACATCAATAATAACTTTCTTCCCATTTAGTGATGGATACTCAACTACGACATATTTAGTAGAACCTTCTCCTTCCTCTTCCCTCGTTCCTACTTTTGATACTTCCCCAATCACATAATCAGGAGAACCATCTTCTTTCATGTGCATACCTAATTTATTTGACGTATTTTCAACTGTATTTGCAACCATATATTCAGTAAAATTACGCATCATAGATCCAGTAGCTTTTACTTCATCTCCTACTTTCACATTTGAAAGAGAATCTATATATACACTTACAGGCTCCTCATATTGCTTAGATTTTACGACAATTACACCGTTATCTACTTCTATTACTCGTCCTTCTAACGTCGAGAAATTCGATTCAATAGAAGCTGCACTCGCTTTTGATAGTTCTAATCCTGGTAAATTCGTTCCTGATAATGCTGCGATCCCTAAAGCACCTGCTAAAATTAATTTTTTCATACCCATATGTAACCTCTCCATTCATGATGATTATATTTTTTGATTGGATACGACCAACCTGTAACTATTATAGTTACAGGTTATATAAAATAGCAACCATCTTTCTTATGCAATGTTGCATACTGTAACTTTTAAATATGAATCGATTATTCCTATATTCAACACGAGTGCTAAATTCTTGAATCACAGCAGGGAAACGGATTGATGATGAAGAAACTAATGTGATGCATCATATTTTTTCAATACTACAGTTTGTATAATCGTAGTCCATTACATTATGTAGGAGCGGAGTTAATATGTTAAAGAAACCAAACAGATTACAGCCAGGCGATATCGTAGCAACAGTAAGTCCTTCATGGGGAGGCGCAGGTGATTCTGAGATAAGATGGCGTTATGAACAAGGGGTAAAGAGATTAGAAGAAGTTTTCAGTCTTACGGTTATCCCAATGCCAAATAGTTTAAAAGGTAGCGAATTCATTTATAACAATCCACAGGCTCGTGCGGAAGATTTAATGACAGCTTTTAAGGATACGCGCGTGAAAGCAATTATTGCGAATATTGGCGGTGAAGATAGCATTCGCTTACTTCCCTATATAGATTTTAATGTAATACGTGAAAATCCGAAAATTTTTATGGGATACTCTGACGTTACTATTTCACACTTGTTTTGTCATAAAGCAGGAATTTCCTCTTTTTACGGTCCAGCAATTTTAACTGATTTTGCCGAAAATGTAGAGATGGATCCATATACGGTTGAAATGGTAAATCGAACTCTCTTTTCCAATGAAATGATTGGCGAAATTCAACCAGCTCCTGAATGGACGAGTCAGCGTTTAGAATGGATAGAAATAAATAAGGATACAAGGCGTACGATGCAACAAAACAATGGATATGCGTTACTTCAAGGCTCTACCACTGTACAAGGGCGCTTAATTGGTGGTTGTATAGAAGTATTGGAATTTGCAAAAGGAACGGAGCTTTGGCCTGAGAAAAAACATTGGGAGAATAGTATTCTCTTCTTTGAAACTTCTGAAGATCATCCAGAACCAAGTTATATAAAGTATTGGTTACGAAATTATGCAGCGCAAGGCATTCTCCAAAAAGCAAAGGGTATCATCTTTGGTAAACCAAAAGACGAAATGTATTATGAAGAATATAAACATGAAATACTGCAAGTTATGAAAGAACATAACTTAGAAGATTTGCCGATTCTTTATAATTTAAATTTTGGTCATACCGAGCCGAAGTTTATTTTACCTTACGGTGCGATGGCAGAAATTGATTGTGAAAATGGGGCTTTCTCTATTTTAGAGAGTGGCGTGGAATAAAGGAAAACTTTAAATCAGTATAACCATAAGTTTTATAATTATGTTTTCCTGATCCTACAGGAAGAATAGCGTATTTTTTCATTTTAGGGAGATTACTTATCTAATGATAAAGGGGGATTTACGTGTATGGAAGCAACATTTACAGTAAGTAAATGGGATGAAAAACTAATTGATGATACTAGAAAAGATTTCCCTATTAATATTGCCCATGTTGAATATGATATTGATGGTGAATTAAAAGGAAAAGCTTTTGTTGAATACTTATTATATTATTTAGACTCAAATATAAATGATGGTCACTTGGCTACTGCTAAAATTTCTGGATTTTTACACTTTGAAGGAATTTATAAGGGGCAACAAGGGACATTTACAGCTATAGAGCAAGGAATATTCGATAAAGGAAATCTAAATTCCCCAGGAACAATTATTAAAGCTACTGGTAACTTAGAAAATCTGAGAGGGTCCTATAATTATCAGTTTACAGGTCAAACCAGTAAACTAATTTTAGAGTTTGAATTCCAGCAAAACATCCTATAATTTAGTGGAAAGGACATTTCTTGTAATACTAGGAATGTCCTTTTTGTTGACGGGCTTATTCAACTATTCTTCTATTAGTTAAGAAAAGAACAGGGTATATTACATAACGTCTTATTATCAGTATCCAGCAATGCATAAAATTTTCGTTATGGGGGGGGATTAAAAATCTAAGCTCGAGAGGCATGTGGCCCCCACCTATTCATTACTTTTCCTACTAACTAAAGAATAATCCCAGAAAAACTCCCCTGCATAACTTCTTTTTCAAGTTGATTCCTACATATAAACATCGCAATAATTTTTGTACGATTTTTTTCATCGGGCTCAAATTGTTCAATAGTTACGTCACAACGAATCGTATCACCGCTAAAAACAGGACGTACAAATTCAAAATCCATCTTGCGAGCTAGTACGTTATAATCACCGCCAATTTTTGTAGGCAACGTTGATGTTAACAGTCCTTGTACAACAAATCTCCCCTGCTCATCTGGTGTAACATGATGAACACCTTCATCTTTCGATACTTCCGTAAATAAAACAACATCCTCTTTCGTAAAAGTTCGCTCAAAGGTGATTTTTTCCCCTACTTGCAATTTCATCTATACCCCTCCTCAAAAACACTTTATAAATAAGAAAAACCGAAACTATAATCATTTCGGTTTTTCAATCTAAAGAAGTCTATATTTACTTTAAAGAATGTACAAACAACCCACTACGCAGTTTCGGTTCAAACCACGTTGACTTCGGCGGCATAATTTCTCCAGCGTCTGCGATTGATAGTAAAGCTTCCATTGATGTCGGATATAATGAAAACGCTGCTTTATATTCACCGCTATTTACAAGGCGTTCTAGTTCTTCTAATCCGCGGATTCCTCCGACAAAGTCAATGCGTGAATCAGATCGCGGGTCGTGTATTTCAAGTACTTGGCTTAATAAATGATCTTGCAGAATAGATACATCTAAACCTTTAACGAGATCATTCGCATCAAACGTTTCCTCTTTCACTGTGAGTCTATACCATTTCTCGTTTACATACATACCAAATGTTTTTGGCTCATTTGGTTTATACGGAGAAACAGCTGCTTCTTCTACATAAAAGTATTGTGCAATTTGCTTTAAAAACTGTTCTTCTGATAAGCCGTTTAAGTCTTTTACAACTCGGTTATAGTCCCAAATGGATAATTCATCGTGAGGGAATAATACAGATAGGAAGAAATTAAACTCTTCTTCTCCTGTGTAATTCGGATATTGTTCTCTTCGCATGAGCCCTACTTTTGCTGCTGATGCTGAGCGATGATGCCCATCTGCAATATAAAGATTAGAAATATCTTCAAATGCGTTTACTAAAGTAGCAATTACATCCTCATCAACTATTTTCCAGGCAACATGCTCCACGCCATCTTCTGCTGTAAATGTATAGATTGGCGCATGCTCTTCTTTCCAGCTTGCAATGATACGTTTCACATCTTCTTTCGTACGATACGTTAAAAAGATAGGCCCCGTATTTGCATCACACACATCTACGTGGCGAATACGATCTAATTCTTTTTCGTGACGCGTTCTTTCATGTTTTTTAATTGTATCATCTTCATACTCATCAATAGATGTACAAACGACAAGACCTGACTGCGTTCTTCCTTCCATCGTCAGTTCATAAATGTACAGTGATGGCTCTTCATCTTGTATAAATACTTCTTCTCGTATAAATCGATTTAAATTTTCACCCGCTTTTTCATATACACGATCATCGTACGGTGAAAGTGCCGGGTCTAAATCAATTTCTGCTTTATCAACGTGTAAGAAAGAATACGGATTCCCTTTTACAACCTCTCTTGCCTCTTTACTATTTAATACGTCATACGGTAAAGCTGCAACTTCCGCTGCTTTTTCTTCTACTGGACGAATGGCTCGAAACGGTCGGATTTTTGCCAAGTTTTCCTCTCTCCTTTACACAATCATTCGAACGGCTACAACACCTGTAATTTTGCTTATATTTTCCACAATGTTCTCTTTTATTATATCATCAATTCCGTTATCAATATCAATCATTGTATATGCCCAAGAATGTTTACTACGATTAATCATATCCGCAATATTAATATGATGTTCTGCTAAACATCCTGTAATTTGTCCTACCATGTTCGGAACGTTTTGATGCATGATTGTAATACGTTTCTTTCCGATATAAGGGAGTTCGACGTTTGGATAGTTTACTGAATTACGAATATTTCCTGTCTCTAAATATTCACGTAATTGGCGCGCTGCCATGATTGCACAATTTTCTTCTGATTCAGATGTAGATGCACCAAGGTGAGGCGTCGCTGTTACATTTTTCATCTTTATCACATTTTCATTCGGGAAGTCTGTTACGTAATGCGTAATAACATCTTCTTCTAACGCTTTTTGAAGAACATTTTCATCTACAAGTTCTCCTCTAGAGAAATTGAATAAACGCATACCTTTTTTCATCTTCTCTACAGCGTGTTCACCAATAATTCCCTTCGTTTGATTCGTAAGAGGAATATGAAGTGTAATATAATCACATGTTGCGAAAATTTCATCTAAACTAAATGCTCTTTGTACATGTGTAGAAAGGCGCCATGCTGTTTCAACTGAAATGTAAGGATCATATCCGACAACGTCCATCCCTAAAGCTAACGCATCGTTCGCAACTAAAGCACCGATTGCGCCGAGGCCAATTACACCTAGACGTTTCCCTGCAATTTCTGATCCAACGAATTGTTTTTTTCCTGATTCAACAAGCTGCGGTACTTCTTCACCCTCTAAATTTTTCGTCCAGCTTACACCGTTAATAATGTTACGTGAAGACATAATAAGGCTGGCGATAATAAGTTCCTTTACTGCATTGGCATTAGCTCCTGGTGTATTAAATACTACAATCCCTTTTTCTGTACATCGCTCGACAGGAATATTATTTACACCAGCACCAGCTCTTGCAATCGCCTTTAAGTCTTTTGAAAATTCTTCTTGGTGTAAAGAATAGCTGCGAAGTAAAATACCATCTGGGTGGTCCATTCTATCCCCTACTTCATAACGCTCTCCGCTAAGTACTTGCAAACCCTTTTCCGCAATTTGATTTAACGTTTGAACACGAAACATATCCCCATCTCCCTATCTATTCTCAAGCTCAAATTCCTTCATAGAATTTACTAATTGCTGTACACCGTGTACTGGCATCGCATTGTAAATACTTGCACGCATACCACCGACTGAGCGATGTCCTTTTAGCGTAACAAGGCCGCGTTCTTTCGCTTTTTGTAAAAACTCATTGTTCAGCTCTTCTGACGGTGTTGTAAACGGAATGTTCATAAGTGATCGATACGTAGGATCAACTGGTGAAGTAAACAATTTTGATTCATCTAAGAAATTGTAAAGAAGTGAAGATTTCATTCTATTCTGTTCTTCAATCGCAGATACGCCGCCTTGCTCTTTCAACCACTCTAGTACAAGTTTCGTTACGTAAATACTAAAGGATGGCGGTGTATTATATAAGGAGTTATTTTTGCTGTAAGTTTCATAGTTTAACATCGTAGGACAAGAGCGATCTGCTCCCCCAATTAAATCTCTTTTTATAATTGCAATCGTTAAGCCCGCTGGCCCTAAATTCTTTTGCGCTCCCGCATATATAAGGCCGAACTTCGTAACATCATATTGTTCTGATAAAATATTTGAGGACATATCCGCAACGAGCGGTACTCTATCTAAACGTGGAATGTCCACATATTTCGTACCCTCAATTGTATTGTTCGTTGTAATATGTATATAATCTAGTTTTTCATCATTTGGTAAACCATCCAGTTTAGGAATTGTAGTAAACTTCTCTTTTTCAGAAGAAGCAAGCACTTGTACTTCCCCTATTTTTTCAGCTTCTTGCATCGCCTTTTTAGACCATGAGCCAGTTAATACGTACCCTGCTTTTTTGTACGTATTCATTACATTTAACGGTATCATAGAGAATTGTAATGACGCACCGCCTTGTAAAAACAGTACTTCATACTCATCAGGAATGTTCATTAATTCACGAATTAGGCTACTTGCTTCATCTATAATACTTTGAAAATAAGAAGATCGATGACTCATTTCCATAATAGACATGCCTGTCCCGTTATAATTTACAAGCTCCTTTTGCACTTTCTCTAAAACTGGCAAAGGGAGTATTGATGGTCCAGCTGAAAAATTATATACTCTCTCCATCACCCTGATAACCTCCCTATTTCTTATTTTCATTAATTTTTAAACTTTCTGAATTATAACCTAAAATATAATACGTGGTCAATTTGTTTTCTATTATTACGGCGTAAGACGCAATGGAATCGCTTGCATGTGCAAACTACTTTTTATAAACATACAAAAAAGTGTTAAGTACATAATCGTACTTAACACTCTAGTAATAAAGTATAATTGCTAATTGTCCGTGAAGAACCGATCAAAAATTTGATAAATAGCAGAAAGACCAATGAGCCAATAAATAGTGTCCACAAGCGCCGGCATAGAACCAAACCATTTCTCAACTACATTGTAATCTAACGCTACAAACAACCAATTCAAACCGCCAAGAATCACCAAAATTACTGTAAGGTAAGACAAAAATTTCATTATGATTGCCCCCTAGGTGATAAGATGGTGAAAGGCCTTTCACTAGAAATATATGTGGTAAAATTCAAAACTTACCTATTTAATAAAAATTATTTTCGATACCAGCCGTTAATAACTGCCTCTGCTTCTTTACTATGTATTTGATACGCATGCGTACTATTATGAGAGCCAATAAACCAAATTGAAAAACCTTTAAAATACGGTTTCGTTTCTAATATATCTCGGTAAGCACGCCATCCGTTTAATTGTACGTCCTTTGAAAACACATTAGATACATCTGGATTCCACGGATTTTGTAGTCCAAGTTCACGTGCTGGAACGTTAAATCCACCAAAATAAACCGGTTTTCCTGTTGCATTATGTAATTGTTCTAACTGCTGCACAACATTTTGCCCACGATTATATACTGTTGTGGCAAATAAACTTTGCTTCACTTCTTCGTATGATGGATTTCTTTTTCCTGAAACTTCAAACCAACTATCAATACTAACAATATCCACCTTTTTTAAATATGGACGATTTATTTTTTCTATAAACTTCGCTTCATAAGATGGATCAAAGCTTGCTGTTAACCACCAATTCATTTGATACAAAACATTTCCTTTATATTGCTGACGGACGAAATCAATCGTATCGCTCCAATATCCTTCTGCATATTCCATATTCACGAAATTAGAGGCAATCTTGAGCCCGTACACATTGTATTTACTTGTAATCGAATTAAAAATATCTTGTAGAATAACCGTTTTCCAATTCCAGAAGAAATCATTAATATTACTCGGATTCCATTCCGTTTCCCCAACATTTCCTTGCTGAATATATGGGAACGGTTCCACAATAACTTGAATATTACGCTTTAATAATTCTTGAATTAAAAGAATAGCCTGTTGCTTTTGCTCTTGATTAATTACCATGTTCGTAGAAGTTACATTCGGAATATCTACCTGAATCGGTACATTTACTGTATTTAAATTTAAGCGCTCTACATCAGCTAACACTTTCGCCACATTTCCAACTTCCCATACCGTTACATTTCCTGATTTGATTTTTCCAGATTGAACAGTATTTACATCAGCCTGTACATTTCCTTGAAAACAAAAAGAAAACAACATAATAAACACTCCTAAAAAACTTATTAAACTCTTATTTTTCTTCACAACTTTCCCCCTATAATTTTTGGCATTCTTGCTTATTCTATACAATGTTTCACATATATTCCACAAGAATATTTAATGAAATTTCATCAATAAAAATGCTATTCACCCTTTATCCATATCTTATTCATACTAACCTCCTAAAAATAGTAAGATAAATAAAAAAGGAGCGTATTTCCGCTCCTTTTTTATCTTTTTAAAATTGAAGTTATTGGATTTTTTCTGATAACCTAACCACATCTATTTTTTTATATAAATAAATTTTTATACTCATAAATGTATCAAAAAATTTTTATCTATATTCGCTTTTTGTTTGTATTACTTTTATATTTACTTCATTAGATTGTTTAATATCATCTTTAAATTCTTGTTTGACTTTTTCTATATCAGCTGCAGTACCACTAACTAGAATCCCATCGACTGGTTGTCCTGGACCCTGCACATAACGTTTTACTCCTATAAAGATAGCAATAACCACCACATAACTTATAATTTTTTTCACTAGAATACTCCTTTAATTAATGATTTATATCTGGATTATAGATGTGATTTTTTCATAAGTTAATGACTTCTATCTAACTATCTAACTTCTAATCTTACAATATTGTAAGATTAGAAGTTACAACGTGTATATTTTATGTCAGAAGACCCCCTCCTTAATTTGTTTGATGTTGGGATAGCGTTAGTAAATAGATGGGAGATACTGTCGAAAAAAGATAAAAATGACTCGATTATTTTTTGTAGATTATACACAAACATTTATGTAAAATATTTATATATAATCAAACGAAAATGCAATTCATCTACTTTTTATACAAAAACCAAACAAAATTGATGAATATTATTAATACCAATAACAACATGAATCAGTACAGAAAACATACTTTCATAAGTGAAATACTAAAAAATTGAAAAGAAAACATTATGGATCCTTGAAAAAATTACAACCCTATGAAAAACAAGATTGTAACCAAAAATAGCCTGAAAAGAGGGAGAAAATTATGGAACAAAGGAAATATTCAGTAACACCTCAAGATCGAATGAATTATATACTTGGTCTTTATTCCGCAAATCAACAAATTAATGCCGTTCTTTATTTTCCTATAGGTATATCAAAAAAAGTACTTGAACAATCAGTAAGAATAACGTTACAATTACAGCCCGTTTTAAACAGCCGTTTTGTAGAAAGTGATATGCCTTACTGGGAGGAACATTCATCTAGTACTAACTCACCAATTTGTTTTTTTGCAGAAGGAGATGATCAAAATCTTGAAGTGATGGCAATAGATTTTATAAAGGAATCTGGAGATCCTATTCAAGGGCCTATGGTTCAGACAAAATTATTACGAGGCACTTCAACAAATATATTAGTTGTTAAATTATCTCATCTTTGTTCAGATGGTGCTGGAGTCAAGGAATATATTAATTTGCTGGGAGCAATTTATACTCACCTTTCTCTGGGACAGTCTAAGGATGAAATTATAAAGAGATTTAATGCAAAAAATGAGGGTTTTCGCGATCAATCACCTGTATTCAAATATACTGGAATAACAGACATAAAAAGTGCGTATCGTCCCAGCCAAGAACAACAAGCAGCATTATGGTCTTTTCCATCTCAACCTAACAAAAATGCTTATCCAAAAATGGCCGTGCGACAGTTAAGCCGTGAGCAAACTCTACGTTTAACCCTATGGACTAAGGCACAACAAGCTACCTTAAATGATGCAATTCTGACTGCATACTTCCGCTCTTTATCACATTTCGCTGTGTATGCAGAACCTCGTACCGCAGAAAAAATGGTTGGTTTAACAATTGATTTACGCCGATATCTCCCTAATCATACAACTGGTTCAATTTGCAACTTATCCGGGATGGAAATGCCAGTGATTAAAATGGAAAATGATGACTCATTTAATCAAACTCTAGTTCGAGTCAAAGAATCAATGGATACAATAAAATCTCAAAATCCAGGTCTTTCTTCAGCCGCAGGAATGGAGTTACTGGCAAGTAAAAAGCTATCTGAAGTTAAGGAAATGTATAAACAGCAATATGAACGGGCTTTACAAATGGGAATGGCTTTGCCGTTACTTACTAATTTCGGATCGATAGCTGATGAACCTATTAAGTTTGGTGAAGTTCAAGCTCAGGACGGGTATATAACATCACCAATTATGTATGCACCATTCTTTACAATGGGGGCAAGCTCTTATAATGGGAGACTTACATTTACAATTGGTTATCATTCGCCAGATACTACAAAAGAAAAGGTAGAGCAATTTTTAGAAAGTGTGGTCAATGAACTATCAAAATTGTAACGGGAGTATCACCCTAAGCTCAATAAGGTAAGTTTATAAATCTAGCCAAGAAGAGTACTTCCTCAAGGAACGCGAAGTGAGTATGTGAGAGATGAACTGGCTTCGGACATAGGATATAAGGAAGCCAGTTTAGTTGTTCGCCATACATGGGGTACCGGCCCATTCCCATTAACCTAAGAAAACAGATGTGAGATACTTTAAAATATTAGCTTGATGCACATGGTTAGGCGCCCTCAAATGCTTGGATTAAAATCATTACAAACAGCTTAAAAAATGCTGCAATAGAAGTTATGCATATAATCAAAAAAGGACAAACTATCCAAGGTGAATAGTTTGTCCAAAACCATAAACTCTATGGTTTAACAATATATAATTCAGTTCCGCTAAAAGTCTTTTATTCTCTTTTCATATCCTACTATTTTTGCATCCGAACGAACAATAGAGAATTAGAATAATGACTTAATACTTGCTAGAACAGTAAGTATTCCTATAACAATTACAAATACATTACTCATTTTCCCTTTGTATTTAGCCAGTACTGGTACTTTATTGATTGCATACATCGGTAATAGACATAAGATAGCAGCAACTAACGGACCGCTAAGGGCATCAATGATTCCAAGAATACTTGGATTTGTATATGCAACATACCAGCATGTTAATACGACAAAAGTAAGAATCATTGTCTTAACTGTTTTTTCTCCTATATCTTTCCCACGTTTTTTACCGGACTTGATAATCATGTCACGCATTACCTCATACGCTCCTATATAATGGCCAAGGAAAGACTTTGTAATAGCCACAAACGCAATGATAGGAGCCGCAATAGTAATTACTGGCGAATTAAGCTCATTAGCAAGATATGATAGGATTGACAAGTTCTGTTCTTTTGCCACCTTAAGATCATCTGGAGTCAAACTTAAAGTACTGCTCCAAACAAAGAACATAACAACAACGAATGTCATGATATAACAAACTTTTTGTATTTGAGCACACTTGGCATCAGTAGCATCTATTCCATACGTAGCTCTCTGTTTCATAACGAATGACGAAATCATAGGAGAATGATTAAACGAGAATACGATGATTGGTAGTATCATCCATATTGTTCCAAAATATCCTGTTCCAGTTGAAGCAGTAGAAACACTTGAAAAACTTAGCATTGACGTATTCCACTGTGGAATTAAAGATATTGCGATAAAAAGTAGAGAAACAATGAAAGGATATACTAGCATGCTCATTATCTTTACAGTAATATCTTGACCAAAATTTAGTATAGTGATAAGACCGAGTACTAATACAAGTGATAAAATGGCCCTTGGAGGCTCCGGCATGTGCAATTGATGCACAATAAAACTACTTGCAGTATTTGTAAGTGCAACCGAATACATCAGCACGATCGTATAAATTGAAATGAAATATACTATGTTAAAAATGATACTTGCCTTATTTCCGAAATACTCTCTTATTGTACCTGTAATCCCCTCATCAGCAGAATTAGAAGCGTATATCATTTTAGCAAGCGCCCTATGTGAGTAATACATAACAGGATATGCAAGTATGGTAATTAGCAGCAATGATAATAAACCACCTGAACCTGCATTAATAGGTAAGAAGAGTACTCCTGCTCCAATTGCTGTTCCAAATAGACTCAATGCCCAGGTAGTATCCTGTTTATGCCACTTTTTAGGGTCTAGATATTTCTCATTTTTTACTGCAGTATTATCAACTTGAAATTCTATGTTTTTTGCAGTATTCCCATTCATATAATAATTCCTCCTAGTTTTCTATTCTTACTTCTCTATTTAAGGCATCGGAATATAGACCGTTCTTGAAAAATGAATTGCTTATAAAGTGCGCCACATCGTATATCCTTCTTCTAAGTTAATCAAAATCAAAAAATTGGCGAAGCATCAACCTGACGGGGTTGTTACAAATTACAAAATATCCCAATTATATAGTGGTATATTTTATTAGTAATTCCCCCAATATACAGACATCCTTAGGCGAACAATAGAGAATAGATTGTTAACTTTTTCACAATATATCCGGTAATTGTTCATTGATTTGATTATTTCTCTCCAAAGATTTTATTTTTAATGGCAATCCCTGTAGGTGTAGCTGCAATTCCACCTAAACCTGTCTCTCTTAATTCGCGAGGCATCTGTCTTCCAACTCTATACATCGCTTCAATAACTTCGTCAGCATTGATGATATTGTTTACGCCGGCTAATGCGATGTCCGCTGCTGCTAAAGCATTTGCCGTTCCAATGGCGTTTCTCTTTACACAAGGAATTTCTACTAAACCAGCGACCGGATCACAAACTAAACCGAGTAAATTTTGTAATGCAATCGAAAAAGCTACAGAAGATTGATGTGGCGTTCCACCTGCAGCTTCAACCGCAGCTGCAGCCGCCATCGCTGAGGCACTGCCTACTTCAGCTTGACATCCTCCGTACGCTCCTGAAATACAAGCGTTGTTTGCGACTATGGTTCCAAATAGCGCTGAAGTAAATAGAAAATGAATCATATCTTCATGACTTAACTGCAATGTATCTTTAATACTAAAAAGGACTCCCGGAATCGTCCCACTCGCACCTGCTGTTGGAGTTGCACAAATAGCTCCTAATGCAGCATTTACTTCATTAACACCGATAGCACTTTGAATCCCTAACACCATCAAATCTCCAGAAAGGGTTTTCCTATTTTCTCGATAGTTTTTAATTTTAACAGCATCACCTCCGGTTAAACCAGTTGGAGAAAATACACCGTCGCCCTCGATACTTTTATTTATAGCATTTTGCATAGTCGCTAAATTTCGTTCCATTTTACTCCAAACTTCTTCATAAGTAGATTTAGTTTGTTCAATTTCCTGTTCAATTGCTAATTCATAAATTGTCTTTTGGCTTTTATTAGCTGCATCCATAATTTCTTTTATGGCCATATACATATTTTTTCACTCCTTAATGTAACTAAAGAATAATGAGCTTAGCTATATTGCTTAAATTTCCTAATTCCTCCTGGACATTACCAGGCAATAGCGTATCCAAAGCGAATGCATATAAATATTTCCTGTTTTCTTCTAAACTATGAAAGTTGTTTATTTCCACATCATATTGTTTAAAGATCCTGCGTAAGACAAATTCAAAGTCAGCTCTTTCAGAAATCGCAATAATAACTGGCAATGGCCCCTGCAGATCTAAACTAAATCCGTCAATTTCAACATGTTTGATTTCAATTAATCCACCGCCAACCGAAATCCCCATCGTTCTAATACTTCGATTTTCATCCTCTAAATATACATCTGCCGTATTTGGATGGCCAGCAGGACTATCACCTGCTTCTTCAATAAAGGTAATTTCAATTCCTTTAGATTCTGCTATTTCAATAGCATCTGGCACTTTGCTGTCATCGGCAGCAAATCCTAATATCCCAGCAATAATTGCAAAATCAGTTCCGTGACCTTTATGGGTTTCAGCAAATGATTCATAATACCTTACCACGACTTTTTTTGGAAGACCTTGAAATAATTTATTGGCTACCGTTCCAATAGCCAAAGCACCTGCAGTATGTGAACTTGAAGGACCTATCATTATGGGCCCAATCACATCAAAACAACTTTTGTATTTAACAACCTTTTTTTCTTTAATAGATGCTACATTCATGTTCATATAAGCACCCCCATAATTTATTATTTTTAATTACAGTTGAATCTAAGTTATTAAAATGACTGATTCAAAACAAGATCTAATTGAATGCGCTTTCATTCTCGTGTCAAATACACTTTTCCTTTTGATCACATACCTTTCTTAGAGTAATCATGTGAGTATGTCCAAATTTAAAAGGTTACTTACAATGTCATTAGGATTTTTGCAAAAAAACTAGGTTTGATACTTTCTCTAGAGGTAATAAATTCTTTCTCGACGCCCTCATTATAGCTTGTATATTTATGAGTACAATATTTTTTTATTTTTAGAAAGATTGAATAAACAGAATCTTGAATGGGTAATAGATTACACTTAGCATGTAGCAATTGTGTCCTTTGTTTGAAGCTGTATTAGTTAGTAGAAAAGCAAAAATAACACAGAGTTCCTTTCATTAACACATTGATTATATTGGAAAATCATTATAATGATACTTATATTATCCTTTGTTGAAACATTTAATTTTGGACATGAAAGCTGTTGTAATAAATGATTAATATAGATAGCAAGTAATAAATTAATGAACTATAAAATCATTTTTGAATATTAATCATTAATTTTGCATTAATATTCATTGTCAGAAAAAAGGAACTTCTTTTTTATAATCTTAACTTAAAGTGATATTTTGGTAATATCCAACAATTTACACCATCCCCTTTACAGTTATGGAAACCCTAATTAGATTTAAAAAGAGAGAAGAGCTCATCGATGCTCCTCTCTTTTTTATTTACTTAAGATTACTATTCAAATTGCTTATTGCATCTTTAAGCTGACTTTTAAATTATAAACTTTAATTTCCATACTTCTTTACAAGCCGATAAATGAAAAAAGTATATGTTCCTTCAAAATTAAGTTATAAAAGAGTAATGTTTTCCTGTAACATATTATTCATCCTTCTATTCACAGACAGTACGCTTCCACACTAAATAAAATCTCTCCGTAAACGTCCAATAGCTCTAAAATATACAAAAATTGAAGAATATGAAAAAAACACTCTTATGAGTGCCCTTCTTAGCAACTAAGTCCGCTGCAACTATTATCATTACCCCGATGAATTTTGCCTGTAAGAGGAAATTTTAAGTTCATATTTAATTATTAAAATAAACCGCACCAAAGTTTTCATTAAATCTTTTACACCAAACAGAAACCGAACCATATTCACTTACATCTATCCCTTCAGGAATTTCATAGTTTTGGTCTCCTTTATTTCCCTTTAATTTTCCTAATTCAATATACTGATAGTTTTTCACGTCTTCATTATTTTTTAAGCGATTTGTAGGAACTAATACAACTCGTACATCTGGCCCATTAGATGTTGCAAAATCAGAAAGTCGTAAAACACGTTTTCCATCCGCTAATTGGTAAATTTTTGCCGTTCCAGTTGTTTCATGGACACCGTTTTGAAACTGACCTTCCCTTATTACTCGATCACTTTGTTGCCTTACTTCAGTTGATTGTATCTCTGCTTGTGGCAATGATTCATTTACGTGCTTATCAATAAATAATTTCTCTGGTCGGAACAATGACCATAAAATCCCCAATACAATTATCAAACCACCTATAAGCCATACATATTTTCTTTTCATAAAGTAAAAAACCTCCTGTAACATACTGTGTAGTAGTATGTTAACAAGAAGGTCTTTCATTTTTCTAACGTAAATGTTACAAAAGTCTTTCAGCCGTCTTATTTTTTTACTGATGTGATGGGAAGAGTGAACCAAAATTCACTTCCCTGCTTACCATCTGCGCGATTCCGTACACCAATTTCCCCTTTGTGCATTTCAATCAATGATTTTGCAATAGCTAATCCAAGTCCGGAACCTCCAGATTGTGAACTTCTTGATCGATCTGTTCTAAAAAAACGTTCAAATACGCGTAATTGATCATTTGGAGAAATTCCCATTCCTTCATCCCGCAAAGTGAATTGGACCTGTTGAGTTGGTTTATTTTCCACTACAGTCAATTCAATTGTTCCAGAGATAGGAGAATATCGAATTGCATTATGTAATAAATTACCTATGACCCTTTCTATTTTACAAGGCATAATCAAAAGTCGAGGTAATGTATCAGGGACATCCAATTGCACATGGATTTGTTTGTTTCCTAATAAGACAGAATGTGACTCTAATACATCTAATAGAACTTTATCTAAATGTGTGAAACTTGGGTGAAAATCTACTTGCTCAAACTCTAACTTTGAAAGATCAAATAAGTCGTTAATTAATCCATTTAATCTTTCTATTTCTTTTAAAACCGTTGCTAAGTATTGCTTTTTCATTTCAGGATCTTCAATCAGGTTATCTTGTAATGCTTCTATCATCATTTGCATGCTAGTCATAGGTGTTCGTAAGTCGTGTGAGATATTGGTAATTAGCTCCTTACGAGAGTTTTCCTGTTCCTCTAACTTAGTAAACCCTTCTTCTAATTTTTTTGCCATCTGTTGAAAGGCTGTTGCCAATTCTTTAAACTCACGTGGTTCTTGCCCAATTATATACATCGTTTCAAAGTGTCTATCACTAAATTGTTTCGTCAATTTTATTAAATTTTGTATAGATCTCATGATAGGACGTGTCATTAACCAATAAATAAACGTTGAAATAATGAATGCCACAAATGCAATTACTGTTAATAACCGCGTTTGTTCCGGTTCAAGTAACATTTTCGTATCACTATACCATATAGCAATTACCATAATACTAGTACTTAATAGATTCATGAGTAACAATTGAATACGTAATCTCATGTTTCATTTCCTCCATTTGGCTCAAAGCGATATCCTATACCCCAAACCGTATGAATCCAACGATTCTTTATCGTATGCTTCTCGAGCTTTTCACGTAAACGACTCACTAACACAGTAACTGTGTTTGATGCCCCTTCATGTCCAAAATCCCAAATTAATTCAAGAAGCTGCGAGCGAGAAAATACTTGTTTTGGATGCTTTGCCATGAGATAAAGTACCTCAAACTCTTTCACCGTTAACTCCACTTCCTTATTACAAACAAGTACATATCTTGTCTTTGGATATATTTTCAAATCTGGAAACTCTATCACTTCCAATAAGGATTCTTTCGCTTGTATTTGTACATGGCTTCCTCTTCTTAGTATAATTTGAACCCTTAATACTAATTCACGAGGGGAAAATGGTTTTGTTAAATAATCATCTGCCCCCATTGTTAAGCCTAAAATTCGATCCCTTTCCTCTCCCTTAGCAGTTAACATAATAATAGGGACATTTGATTGTTGACGAATTTCCTCGCATAATTCCCATCCATCTTTTTTTGGCATCATCAAATCTAATATAATTAAATCTGGTTGATGTGTAAGAAATAAATCCCAACCTTCTTTACCATTTACAGCGGTATAAACTTCATATTCTTCTCTTTCTGAATACCGTTTGCATACTTCTCGAATATTTTCTTCATCTTCTACGATTAAAATTCTTTTCTTCATATACTATCCTCACTTCTTTTTCACCAATAACAAAAAAATTTTTTCTATTATCCAATAAAAATATCTTTATAGGTAAAGATATAAAAACTAATCACATAAATAAATCAGAATTCTACATTTCACCCTCGAAACGAATGAAAATTCGGAAAATAAATCATGTAATACAGATAGTAATCTTAACATTTGATTACTTATATGACTAGATAAGTATTTAAAATAGTAGTTTCTAAATCATATATAAATTAAAAGAAATGAGTCCGATTCAACATCGAACTCATTCCTTACTAGTAAGCTAAATTTTTGTATCTAACTTTTCAGATACAATTCATTTCCGGTTCTCTTTTCAAACTTAGCAACAGAACTGTTATCTATTACTGAACTCTTGATAGATTCCATGCTATAGTATCAGTCCCATTCTCTCCATTACCATATTTCATATAATCGATTAAATATCCTACCTTTAACTTATTACCATTAGATAGTATGTTCCATTGCTTATGGTGTCCAGTGAAATTCTTTGGATATGCATGATTAAATTTAAAAGTACTTGCGTTCTGTTTTTGATCTAAATGGATATAACTATCTTGAAGTTTTAAATATGCATAATCTGAATAAATAGGATTTTGAAATTTAATTAATACCTCTTCATCCTTTTTAATTGGTTTTCCAGGTTTAGGTTGACCTACTCTTTCAATAATTACATTCACTTTTTCATCGCTAGATTTTTCAGCCCAAAGATACTCCCATTTATTCCCTGCATGATGACTTCCCAAATAAGCTGTATTTCCATATGAAGCCACGGTATAAGGAACTCCTTCTGTAACAAATTCACCTGAATTATCTACTACATAATCTTCAAATTCTTTATTAGCTTTAATTTCAGTATCAATCTTTTGTGTAGGCGTTAGATTGTGTGCGTCATTGATTTCAAATGTAACTTTTCTGTGCGCAGCAATTTCAGATTTAATAGGGTGTATATTTTCTCTAGACTCATATGTAAATCCATTTTCACGTTTAACCAGTGTTACTGTTTGTGACGGAGCATTCCATTTCTTACTATAAGTAGTAGGAATATCTTTACTCACTCCAAATAAACCAGGTAAAATTGTTGCCCTAATCTTTTGCGTCACAGAATCATAACTACCTTCTACTAATGTTGGTTGCTGTAGTTTTGCAAAAGCTCCGTGTACAGAGTCTTTATGTAAATAACCGCGATCTCCCTGTCCCGCTTTTAAATCGTTCAATGCATCAGTTCCATTATTAGCTGAAACCACTGATACGTTATTAGTACTTTTAGCCTTGTTTACAATATGATTTACTTTTTTCGTATCTATATTTACCTGTTGAAAAACTTCGTTATAGGATAAAACTGGCTTATCAGCAAGAGATTTGTCTTTAGGAGTATATACCCTAAACTTTGGTATATTTCCTATATCTGTTTCTAATTGTTCAGTAGCTGCATTTACTCTAGACTCATATCTCCCTGAATCCCCCAAATGCATAATTTCTTCACCTTTTTCAATAGATAAATCCATTGTACTTGTAGGTAAAACTTCAATCGAAAGAAGTTCCCCTTGTTCAACAGCTTTCAATTCATCCAAAGATAAGACAATATTCGCATCTGCTTGTCCTTCTAAACTGTCAATTACGACTTCTGTTTTATTCCGTCCACCTTTTTCTGTACTTAAATAGTTTGCTTTATAACGATCTTGTGTTGCCTTTACAGTATTAATAATTTTGTTTCCTAAACGAATATTAAAATGAGGCGAAACATTTTCAGCGGATGCTGTTCCTACATTCTTATATTCCAAATGTACACGTAATTTTGCTGCGTTCGCTGTATCCACAGTTGTTGCAGTAGACCAATCAAAATTATTTGTATAACTCTCCGTTTCCGTAGTTGTTTTTGAATATCCGTATCCCACATTTGCTGAAACACTTCCGGAAGGAACAGGACCGGCTGCTGAGCCTTCTACACCACCTGAACCACTTAAACCTACATTAAATGAATGTTGTGTAGATACACTTTTTTCCCATCCTCTACTAACTGATCCACCATTATTATCCGTAATGGTTGCAATAGGAATTACTTCAATTCGTTTGACACCAATTTGCAAATTCGGCATGTTGGCAACTATCGGATTGAAATTAGTATCAGAATCGTTGTTATAATTCTCAACCTCATACATATCAGTAAAAGGATCACCATCCGTATTTGCATTCATAGGATTCGATATAAATTTTGGTTTCCCTTTATCCTTCTCGGGATCCCATGCTTTCGCTTCATTTTTTCCAGTTTGTGAATTGAATTCAATTTTATATCCATTAATCTCTAAGTCGTTGGAAATACCATCTTTATCCCAATCTTTGTTTGCCATTTCAATGTTTTGTGTAATGAGTGAACCTATTTCCCCATCAGATCCGAGCGTGAAATTCTTATCTTCTTTTTTTACATCTGCATTCTCTTTGAATATTTCAACTGTACCTCCTGGATTCGGTTGTTTTACATCTGCTAAAGCAGGAGATGCTAAAGTCAGTGCCATCGATACACTACCTAATACACTAATTGCTGGCTTCAATTGTTTCATTGTTATTTTTCCTCCTTTGTTTCTAGATCCATTAGAACACCTACTAGTAAGATTAATTTCATCATATATAACAAATCTTTCTTTTCTCTCTCATAACTGTTAAAAAAGTCTCTCGTAAATATTACAAAACACTTACAGAGTTTTTAAAAGCCATAAAATATATATATGAAACATCAAAAAGCCGTAATATGAAGAATCGATTACAATATATACAAAAAAGCAGCTAGCCAAAGCTAACTGCTCACTAACTTACAAAATTTCAGTAAAAGAATGTATTAATTTTGAAGTGTGCAAATTGGGAGAGTGACTTCAACTATAGTCCCTTTATTCACTTCACTCTCAATAAATACCTTCCCCTGGTGTGTTTCAATAATTTTATAACAGACCATTAATCCTAAGCCGATTCCCTCTTCCTTAATACTGTAAAAAGGTTCTCCTAAATATGGTATACGTTCTTTTGGAATCCCACATCCTTGATCGATAAAGCGAATCCTTATTTGATTATTATCAAGTTTATCAAATTGAATCAAAATTTCTCCTCCTGTTGGCATGGATTCAATTGCATTTTTTATAATATTAACAAATACTTGTTTTAATTGATTTCCTTCACATGGAATCAGTGGAATACCAGGTGTAAAATCAATTCTAATTTTTATATTATTCATCATTGCTTGGGGTTGCAGTAACATTAAAACTTGATCCATTAGCACACTAATATCATTAGGTTGTATCTTTACCACCTGTGGTTTAGCTACCGCCATAAATTCATTAGTAATACTTTCTATACGCTCAATCTCTGATGATACTATATTTATATAACCCCGATTATTCTCAGTTTCCGTTGATTTTAGTAATTGCATAAACCCTTTCATTGCGGTTAATGGATTATTAATTTCATGAGCCATTGCAGTCGCTAATTGTCCTACGACAGCAAGTTTTTCAGATTTCCGTAGTAATTCTTCTGTTTTTAGCCGTTCAGTGATATCACGAGAAATACTTAGGAAAACTTTTCTACCATTTAAGTTAAAAACACGGACACTAAACTCAGTTGTTATTATTTTTCCTGTTGGAAAAACATATTCATCTTGCAAAGTGAAGGAAGTTTGTCCCTCTCTAATTTTTTCTAACAACCTTACAATCATTTTAGAATCTTGTGGTACTACATTTGGAAATGGTAACGAGAGCAGCTCTTCTCTACTATATCCAAATCTTTTACAACCAACAGGGTTTACCTCAATGAATCGACTTGGAACATGATTTTCATTCAGCTCTACTACATATACTGCATCAGTTGCTTGTTCGATTAGTGCACGGTACTTCATTTCACTATCTTTTAATTGTTGGTGTAATCGCTGTCGCTCTCTTTCTGCTTGTTTTCTTTCAGAGATGTCTCTACATATTGCAGATAAAGCTATCACATTTCCTCTTACGTCTAGTATAGGAGAAACTGTCAGACTGACATCAAGAAGACTTCCATCGTTACGTCGTCTAACAGTTTCTAATCTGGTAACTACGGATTCTCCTGTTAGAATTTTCTGAATATTTTTAAGTGATTCTTCCATTAAGAAATCTGGTACACAGGGTAATCTCTTACCTATGATTTCTTGTAATGACCATCCAAATATCTTTTCATAAGCTTTATTTGCTTGTAAAATATGCCCTTCTCGATCAGAAATGGTAATAGCATCTACATTATGCTTTATAAATGATTCTAGTAATTCTTTGGTAGCCCTTAATTCTGATTCTACCTTTTTCCTTTCGGTTATATCGACTATAGAACCAACAACTTCCATAACTTGTCCATTTCGTTTAATCGGCCTAAGTGCAATAAGAATAATCGTTTTATCATCTGGCCAGGGTAATTCGAATATAATTTCTTTCCCTTCCCATGCCTGAAGATAATACTTCATCAATTGTGGAACTAAATGTGGTGGAACAATAGAAGCATCAATAGTCCGTAAGCTTTTCCCTACCACCTGTTCAGAATAAAATCCTTTTTGATAATAAAACTGTCCATCACATAAAGTGTGTATAAAGTGCTTACCCACTTTTTTAAATTTAAAAATCCCTCCTTGAAGCTCATGTACGGTATCTGTGAGTTCTTGCTTGGATTTTTTTAATTCCCGATTCATTTTAGATAAGTCCTGTGTTAAATAATATAATCTCTGGTAGGCTTCCATAAGAAATAGCCCAATTAAAAGCCCTAAAGCTATATATAATAAGCCTCCAGTGTAAAGTAACTTAGTATTAAAGAATACACCAACTAACCACTTTATTCCGACAAAAACAAAAAAATATAAAGATGCACTTTTAAAAGGATGAAGGTTTTTAAAATATGTTTTAAAAGTAACAAATAGGATACCCAAACCTAAATAAGCAATCACAGGAGGTTCCCAGTAACCTCCAATGTAAAAGATACGCATTATAATAATGCTAATTAATGTAATCCAACCAGCAATGCGACCAAAGTAAATAAAAGATAGAATAAGAGGAACAACTCGAAGATCGTAGGAAAATCCCATGTATGGAAAAGAAAAGAGCATCAAAGTAACTGCAATAATCCCTCCATAGAATTTTTCGAAATATCGCCTGGAATGAATCAAAAACACTTGAATAAATATCGCTGCGCTAACTAATAAAGAAAAAATAGAAAGATTGATAAAATAGTCTTTAATAATCATGTAATGTCCCTCCTTGCATTAAAGATATATTCGACAAAAAAACTGAAAATCCTACAAATTGTATAAACAGTTCAAATGCATAAATTTTAAACTAGGATAAAATCTAGAAAAGTAAATAAGGAGCACAGCAGATGAGATATTTTAATGAAAAATAGTTCAAAAAAGATAATAGTAACCGTTGACTACTATTATCTTTTTTCTTTAAGTTATCGTAATATGTCTGAAACTCTAAGGGACGTGGTATGTCATTTCATCAAACAATGATTATATGCTGAGTCATGAATATAGAAATTTCAGCAGTAATTTTTGAAAAATAACATAAAAAACAAAACTATCTTTGAAAATGGAAAAAACCTATATAAATGTCAACTAATCTATGTACAAAAACGTTCACTTAATTTTGCATAAAATCACTCCACTTAGGAAGCTAAGTAGTTCTTCAAGGTCGATAAGAACACCTGTAGATGCTTCAGGATAACTACATAATTGTATGAGTAATGTACTTGAAACCTTTCGGTAAAACCATACACATAATACAACTAACTCCTTGGTTCAATATTTACTTTTTCGCTGAACAAATTCTTTTTCTTGAGCAAATTATTCTAGGATATAAGGAGATATATGCCATTGCAATTTTTCAATTAACTTGGTGTCTAGTTTATTGTCCAGCTCCAATTACTTCGTTACTTTCAGATTCAGTTCATTATATTTTCTACTTTGTCTTTATACACAACATATTCTTTCCCATCCACTACTGCTACCACCGCAAATTCATCATTTGGATTGAATGAAAGCCAGTCAGCCCACATGCTTGTATTAGCACCTCCACTCCACATATGATGAACAGTGTTTTTAGTTAAATTCATAACTTTATAAGACGCATTTAGTGCATTTGTTCCAGTCTTTATTTCAAAAGTGTATGCGTTATGGATTTTTTTATAAAAGTAAAAAACGTTTGATGGACGAAGTAGATTCATAAAATCCTGTTCTTTCTTCTCTGCAATTTTTATGCCTTCTAGTAATGTGACAACATCTGTTCTTAATATTTTCCAACTATCTTTAGCTGAATTCAAGTTAGGCTTTAAAAATTTATATCTATTTTGATCAGCTTTTTCATCTGCTTTATCAATATGCCCCAGTACACCCGAATATTGAGAGTCTAAATCATCCCATTGTGTGGACATATAAGTAAGAGCAGTAATAGCACTATCAATCGTACTATGCATATCACTAATATTATGAAATGCAACTCCGACTACACGATTTAATGTAATTTTATAATCTACAGTTTTACGTAATTCTGCTAAAGCAGGCTCTAATCGACCTAAATTATCTCTAGCAGCACCTATCATTATGCCACCAGAAATAAGCGTGGGGATAAAAGGTATTTTCACCATTATTAATCCATCAGATTCTAATTTCTTATAATAGTTTACTTGTCCTAAAACTTCATCTAAACGCTTTTGATCAGTCTCCACATCAGCTCCTTGGTTTTTTAAAATCGATTGCAAGGTCTCTTTATGGCTTCCAAATACTCTAACATCTTCTCCAATAGCGTTTTTAAATTTAGTTAATTCTTCTATTAATGCTTTTGCAGACTTTTGGTTTTGTTGAATTCCCCCCCTTAAATCAGTAATCCCCTTTTTTAAAGTATCCCCATTTCCATTATTGATCGCCTCTACTAATGTTTCATAATAATTTTCAAACTTTGTATCGTATTCAATAATGCCGGTCAATGTATCTAAAAGCTGTTTTTTAAATTTTGTATTCCATGTAACAGCATGTGCTCTTGCATTCTTTTGATCCTGTACAATTTTACTAGGTAAATCTGCATACCCATTAATAGAAATTCCTTCAAAACTCACATCCGGATTATTAATTAGCAAATAAGAATATTCATTCATAGCTTTTGCAAATAACCCAGCATCTTGTACAGTTTTTTTCATCTTTTCTTCATTTGCCGAAAGAGACATATCTCCAGTGTTCGTTTGTTCAGTTTCAATTGCAAAGGTTGCTACTGGTGTGACTGCATAGGTAGTTGTCATAATTAAAAATGCTGATACAGCCAGTATTTTATAAGGTTTTTTTTTCATCTTTTCTTATTCCTCCTGTATAGAGTATGATTTCAAGTCCTATTCTTATTAAAAGACGATGTAGTTGCATAGATTCGATATTATTAAGCGAATCTATATAAACTGTCCCCTATTAATCGATTCTGTTACAAATTTTTAAAAACAAGTAAACTACATGGCTATCTTTTTATTTGGATAAAACTTATATATAAGTGAAAGGCGCAGTCTTTAATGAGACTCCGCCTTTTTAATATATAAGGATTTATTAATTATCGCTTTACTGTTTAACAGTGTAATCATAGACTCTCTATGTTATGGTTCACTTTGCAACAGAATTAATATTTCCCTATTTTTGTGGAGTAACAGTTTCCACTTTTAATTCCTTTATCCCTTCTTTTAATGTAACAGCATCTGTTCTTAATGTTTTCCAACTGTCTTTCGCTGCATTTAAATTAGGTTTTAAGAATTTAAATTTATTTTGATCCGCTTTTTGAGCTGCATTCTCAATATGCCCTAGAACGCCCGAATATTGAGAATCTAGATCATGCCACTGCGTGGACATATAAGTAAGAGCGTTAATAGCATCATCAAGTGCCTTGTGCATTTCATTAATATTACTATAAGCAACTCCAACTACACGATTTAATGTTACTTTATAATCCACGGTCTGACGTAATTCTGCTAATAAAGGCTCTAACTTACCTAAATTATCTCTTGCTACTCCTACTATAATACCGCCAATTATCGGTAGACCCAAAATAGCACCCTTCATTACATTAAACCCATCAGATTCTAATTGTTTATAATAGTTTACTGATCCTAATACTTCTTCTAGACGCTTTTGATCGGCTTCAACATCTGCACCTTGGTTTTTTAAAATCGACTGCAAGAGATCTTTATTGCTTCCAAATGCTCTAACATCTTGTCCAATAGAGTCTCTTAATTTAGTTAATTCTTCTATTAGTTGTTGTGCAACCTTTTGATTTTGTTGAATTTCACCTCGTAAATCTGTAATCCCTTCTTTTAAAGTTTCTCCATCCCCTGTATTAATCGCCTCTACCATTGTTTCATAATAATTATCAAATGTTGTATCATATTCAACAATACCAGTCAATGTATCTAAAAGCTGTTTTTTTACTTTTGTATCCCAAGTAACAGCATGTGCTCTTGCATTCTTTTGATCTTGTACAATTCTACCAGGTAAATCCACATATCCATTAATAGTAATTCCTTCAAAGTTCACATCTGGATTTTTAATTAACATATAAGAATAGGCATTCATAGATTTTGCAAATAAACCGGCCTTTTGCAAGGTCTCTTTCATTCTCGCTTCATTTGCAGAAAGAGCCGTATCTCCATTGTTCGTTTGTTCAATTTCACTTGCAAAAGTTGTTACTGGTGAAACTACATTAGCGGTTGTAATAGTTAATAACGTCGATACAGCGAGTAATTTGTAAGGGATTTTTTTTATCATTTCATTTTCCTCCAATTTAGGTTTTAATTTTCAGTTCTATTCCTGTTTAAAAGCAATATCTTTTGAAATGAATTCTGCATCTTTATGAATATCATTCCAACTTTCTTTAGCAGCTTTTAAATCATCCGGTATTAAAGAGAATTTGTGGTCTTGCATAGAATCGATATTATCCAGTAAATCTGTATAATTTGCGCCCATTGTATTCCATTGCTTTTGAATATTTGTTAGAGATAATATCGCTTGATCTACAGTCTGATATAGATATGCCAATGTTTCTTTCGCGTTAGTAAGCGAAAGAACTGCTTGATTAGCACGATCTGCTTTCATACTTAATTCTCCGATTTTGTTAGAAATTTCGTTATAGGAGTCCATATGCTTAGATGCCGTGACACCCGCCGCAGTTCCTAGACCGATACCAGCTGCTCCAAGAGCTGAAAGTCCACCGACAACAGCTGGTGTTGCTGTACCACCAGTTACAACAATTACAACTGCTCCTCCAATAGCTGCAATAACTAAAATAGCTGCTCCCAATCCACCACCAATTGACCATGCTAATACATCATCAAAATGTTTTTTCTGAGTAGAACGAAGTTGCTCAATTTCAGCTTGAAGTTGTGGAATCGTTGCCTGTTGACCTGCTAATATTGCAGTTAATCCACCTTTGCCATCTGGACCACCAACATTATTTTTAAAATCTGTAGAATTTTGATATAGTTTCCCTTTGAAGTCTTGTAGCATCTTAATTACATCTGTAACCTCTTTTGAATTTGTATTAATTGTAGTAATTAAATCACTTATGCCCTCTTTTAGACCTGTCTTATCTTTCTTTTGTACAGTATCTACTAAAGTGTCGTAATAATTTTGAAATTGTTCATCGTAATTTACAATATTACGAGCTGTTTTTTGAATCTGTGGCTTCGCTTTATCTAACCAATAATTCGCATTGATTCGTGACAGTTCTTGATTAAGGTGAATATTTTTGAGCAACTCCCCTCCTTCTGATCCTAAATCGATATTAGATAAATTTACATTCGGTTGCTTAATCATTGTTTTTGCGTACAAATCCATTACAAGAATATGAGACCCTGTTTCAGCCAATGCTTTCTTCAGTCCCTCGGGACCTAAAGCATAATTGCCTACTTTTTGTTCTTGAGCGGTCGTTTCTTGTGCAAATGCATGAATAGTGTTACCAGTAGTAGCAGTTATAACCGTTGCCAGAGTGGCTAAAGTTAGCACTTTGAATGGGAATTTTTTCATAACTATTCTCCTTCTTTCGCTAGATTCTTATAATCTTTATAGTTTTTTTGAAAAACGTAATATCAAAATTTATATACCTGTTCTTCAAGGTAACTTATTACATTTTTTAATTGTCTTAATGTATCTTTTTGAGACTGCTCGTTAGTTGCATCAACATTAGTAGATAATTTTGTAATGTTATTTTTTATTAGATCCAAATCTTCTTTATAGCGCTTTAGTAGGTCAAGTTCTACATCTACTTGGTTTGCAAACGTATGCAAATCATTTTGTGAAAGAAGAAGCATTGATTTTTGTAAATCTGCTATTGATAGTTTCGTTGTTAAATCATATATTTTTTGGTTTTGTTTCTCTAAGTCATCTAAATATGCTCGCTGCTCTGCTGTTAGTTTATTTACTTCTGCGAAGACACCAAATGTTTTCTTAATCTTTTCAGTATCAATGGCTTTCATCAGGTCATATTCTTGCGTTTTTGCGGCTGCAGCTGCAGCTATTTCACCTTGTTTGCTTTTCTCAATTGCTTCACGAGCTGCTTTTTTGGCCGATTCAATCTCTAGAGCAGTTTTACCTTGTTCTGTCGCTTCTTGCGCCGCTTTTTTCTCCGCTTCTAGAATAGAGTTGTTAATTTCTTTTCCTTTGTTATACGCTGCCATCCCTGCTTGAGCAGCCGGTTCAATAATTTCTTTTGAAAGACTATAAACTTCTTTGAATATAGCAAATCCCTGCTCATTTAAAGCTCCTGGTATTAATGCAATTTGTTGTAAATCATTTTGAATTGCTTTTTTGGTATTTAATATTTCATTTTTTAACTGATCTATTTTTCCTGTTCCATCTGTACCTAATATGCCTTGCGCAGTTGCCACATTAGTATCGAAATCTTTTAATTTTTTATCAAGCTGTAATTTAAGATCTGTTAATTCATTAATTTGTCGTTGCGCATTTTCTTGATTCGTCATAGCCATTTCTTGAAGAACTTCAAGTCTATCCGAAAACCCTTCTCCATCTTCTTTATTGTCTACATACGATTTTAATGTCGGGTAATAGCTATTAAATTTCGTTACAAATCCTTTACTTTTTGAATTTAATAGAATTAACTGTGGATAGAGTTCCGATGACCATTCCTTCATATCTTGTTTAATTAGGAATTGATTGGTATTTAAAGCTGGGACTTCCTCTAGCTGTACATTAGGACTCATTAAAGATTGATCAATATACGTTTGGATTAATTTAGATTGCGCACCTAATTTTCGTAATGATGAAGAAATATCCATGCTTTCCTGTTGAGTTTCTGCTTGAACGATTGTTGCTGCGAGAGTATTGATAGGAATAGTTGCTCCAGTTACAATGGATGTTATTAAAAATCCTGTCATTATTTTATTTTTCATTCCGTACACTCCTTTACCATTGTTTTTTATAACTTGATTCATATAACTTGTACGCCCTAGCGCTAGGCTCTCTCCTTGCACACGCATGGGGAATGGGAAGTCTTTCGGATAGGGTGTTATCGTTATTATTTACTTCTAAGAGGATCTAAGGATTTTACTTCCCTCTCATTTAGATACTCTATTTTTCAAATAGTAAACGATAAAAATTCATCAGCTATATTTGAATTAGCTGCCCAATGAGTAGTAAAATATTATTTCCCCCTTAGAGCTGCTGTTTAACTTACAGATCCGTGAAGATAGATAACCATTGCTTCTAGAGTTAATCCTGTCATGACCTTTTTTTAATATCAATTTCATAATATGGTTTTTAGTTTTGTCAGCAATAGCCTTACAAGACTACAAAAGATGAAATTATACTGTACATTGCTTATACTTTTATTGCGGAATAAATTCACTTTTGCTATGTAGAAACTTAAAACCCATTTTTACAAAAATACTACTTTTGAGATTCTAAATACCTTAAAAATAAACTGATTATTAAGAAAATTATTCACAACATAATGTTACTTGCAAATTTAATAACCTCTATCTCTATTAGCTTGCTCTTCTCCCTTCTGTATGGTCATACCAGTTATGTTGTTCATTAAAACATTAAATTTCCAATGCGTAAATAGCAAAATTTTGTCGATTGAGCTCGATAATTTAACTATTAAGTAAAAATATGAGTCTAATTAATTATACCAATATAATTAATTAGGAATTACAGCTCTGTAATTGTAATGATTACAAATTAAAGTGTATACGGTTAGTAAATAACCATTTTAGCTCAACCAAGCAATTTTATTTTTAAAAAAATACTTATAGAATAATTTAATAGGTTTTTTTATACTTTTTTCCTTTTATTTGGTTATGTATAATTGCATATAATATAGATATATCAAGTGATATATGTTATATTATTAAACTTTATGTAATAGTCCCTAATATCACTATTATTAAATACTTAACATGAAGATATTAATCTATAAACTTATTCCTCGTTATAACTATGGGTTTTAAAATATAAAAAAAGCCGCAAAGCTTTCTCGAGAAGAACCTTTGCAGCCTTCTGTTTTTTTATCTCCTTAGAAAAATAATGGATAGTGTACTCTTTAAAATTAACAACATGTTATAAATCTTACCCTTGTCCTTTGGCTTCACTAAATGTTTCATGGACTCTTCAAGATCTATTTGAATACATATTCCTTTTCTAGATCAATCACATACCCTTTCTAGAGTAAAAGAAACAGTATGCTCAAGTTTTAGAGTTACTTGCGCGTATATTAAAGTTTTTTCACAAGAAACTGATACTAAGCTTATATTACGGTATATTTTTCACGATACTGTCTAGGTGTCATGTTAGTTGATTTTTTAAAAACCCTTGTAAAATAACTTTGGTCGTTAAAATTAAGCCAAGCACAAATATCTGATAGTGGATATGTAGTGAGTGTTAATAATTTTTTTGCTTCTTCCACTCGTTCCCTTTGAATAAATTCACTTAAAGGAATTCCCACTTCTTTTTTAAATAATTTAGATAAATAAGTAGGCGTAATATCCAAATGATTAGCGAGTTCATTGAGAGATATTCCATCGTAAACATTTTTACTAATATGGTTCATACATGTAGTAACCGCATTTGAAAATTTTTGCGCATTGAATTCTTTCACTCGATCTGCAAAAGTACGTAAGGCATCTCCTGACAATCGCCTTACAGAGTCCACGTTCTCTAGTTGTTCCATGGTTTGGATATACAAAATACTAAGAGCAAAAGCAATGTCTGGTGGGAGATTACCTTCTATCGCATATCGAGTTGCTAAAGTAATCGCAATAATCCCATGGTTTTTTTGGTTTCTGAGTGGATCCGCTGTTAAAATTAATTCCGTATCTTCCTGCGAAACTGCATACATATATTGCAACAACTTCTTTTTATTTCCCTCTTTGATTGCTGAAAAATAATTATGTACTAATGCCATGTTGTGAGTTTTTGGTTTATTTTGTTGACGTTTTAAAATATATAGATCAGGTTTCACAATTTTATAGGGAACTTCCTCTAACACTTTATTTTTTTCTACCACAATATCAACATCTAACTTTTCATTGAAAATCATGTAATGCAATAAAATTCCCATATCAATTAAAGAAGTTTTTTTAACCTCAGGTAGGGATTGAAAATAGGTTAGTCTTTCTTGAATATTATCATTTGAGTTAAATTCTTTTCGAAGTTTAAAGGTTACATCATCCGATCCCTTTGGATGTATAGTGGGGCCAATTATTATAGTCCCTTTTATATAATCATGATTTTCTATATGAATTAGGATAAAATTTTCAAGATAACTGTTACATCTGAAAAGGGGCAAATTATAGGGATCATTTTCTTGATAAATGTCACTAAGATATTCTTCTTTAGAAGAATAAAAAGGACTACAAATATCCTCAGAATTAGAATGATATAAGATTTTTTTGTCTGTGGATAAAATGTGAACAGGTACATTAAAGGCTTTATGTGCGAGATCACACAAGTGTTGTATATCGATTGAATTATTCATTACCTTCTCCTCTTAATTAGATTACTGATAAATTTTCACATCGTTCCTGTATAAATTCATAAATTATTTTCCGTCAGGTATAACTCAAGACAAAATATTACTATAAAATATCAAATTAGTACAATTCACGACAAAATATTACTATATTTTTTTTATGAAAATCATATATTATTTATTTGTAAGTAGCATCTAAATATCAGAGTAGTTAGGAAAAGTGTGAAAGAAATAGATTCTTTTCTTATAATTTTCTAAACGACAATGAAATGAGCTGAGGTCGTTTCTTAATTCTCCAAGATCTAATCATAGAACTTGGGAAAACAGTGAAGAACCTACAAAATACAGAAACAAGGGATGATTGGAGTATACAACTCTAGTAAGTAATAGCTTCTTGCTAATCCTGCGAAAAATCTAGCCTTTGCGGATACATTGCCAGACGAACTAGAATATGCCCCAGGTACATTACAAATAGTAGGCTAAACAGTGACAGATACAATTTGATACAGACAAAAGTAAATTTAATGTAGGAAAAGAAAACGAAGAATTTTGGGATGTGACACATACAGAGTGGCATACAATGGTACTCCATGCGAGGGACAAGCTGGAAAAAAGATTAAAAATACAGTGAAAGTCCAAGGAGATACTGTATCACCGTAAGAACTAACAGCCAAAAATTCAATCACTTGGACAAACTGAGATTAAAAAAGTGGATGCTGCAAATTCGAATATAAAACTGATAAACTGCTGTATTCCAAATTTTTGACAAAGATAATAAAGAAGTCGAAAATTTAACAGCAGATAAAAATGATAAAGCTATTTCTGAACCACTGTGCTTCGGAAAATTCACGTTGGAAGAAATTCAAGCACCAAATAGGTCTACGTTATTTAAAGATCTAATTGAGGGAAAGGTCTTATCATCAGTACAAAAATAAAAATAGAAAACACAAAAAGCGAATGGAATATTAAAAATACTGACGATATAGTGCCAACTATTTTTATCTAATTGGCACTATATTACTGGTCGCAACATTAGTTTTAGTTTCCGCAAAAGCGGAAGAAATAAATAGATTCAAAAATTATTAGGGATAGCAGCGGTGACACAACATATAAATATTTTTTTATATGTTGTTAATCTTTGTAGTATCAATCTTTATGCTACCTAGCTTTATTACTCCATCACATAAACATATTATTTATTTTCTAAGTACAATGGCTATTACTTAACAAAAACAACACCCCTAATTAAGAGATGCAGTCACATAGATCCAAATTAATAGTAGACATTAGACACTTATTTCACAGTAAATTGACCTCAAAATAATAGTTACTGCAATATCAGGATTTGTTTATTCTATAACAAAAGAAATGTCACTTAAGCATTCTTTGTATGCTACTTTTAATTAATATATATGACACCCTTAATTTTCCACTCTATTTTTAGTTAAGAATCAAAATACTGAAGCCAATGAAATTGTATTACATTGGCTTCAGTATTTCAGATTTAAAATTACGAATAAAAACAAAATAACGTTTAAACACCCTGTTTTCAATCGTGTGAAATTTAATCCTTATCGATACATATGACATTCACACGACCGCTAAAAACCCTTAAAAAGCAATCTGAGAGTCCGTTTTTTCTGATTAACAATCATTTTTTAAAAATTTATGTGAAAAATCAATATTTAGTAAATCTTATTATCCGAGACACAATTATTGCCGTAATCAAGATAATAAGGGCGGTTATCAAGCCAGATTCTCCAATCCAAATCTCAGTTTGATACCCTGTACTTGCACGTGCGAAAGGTCCTTGAATAATGGCATTCCAAGTAGTATGGATGATAACCGAAGGCCAAACGCTACCTGTGATAAGTCGTAAATAAGCTGTAATATAACCGAATGGTACAATACAAAGATAGATGCCCAGTACTGAAAGAACGACAGATGGTCCCTCTACATATAGACCAGCAATAACTATTGGAACATGCCACGTTGCCCAAATCAATCCACTAATAAGGATAGGCCGTGAAAACTCTGCATCGACTAGCCTTGTGAGCATATAACCTCGCCAACCCATTTCTTCTCCCAAAACTGGGATTAAGTTAAGCAAACTTCCGAAAATGCCGCTCAATACTACTAGATAAATGAAACTGAATGGTGCCGTTACATACTGAAGCCCAAGTAAATTGTAGATCGGTTCTAACATACCACCTTCGGGATGCTGAAACCCCGCAATTCCGCTCAACCAGGCGATAGAATAAGTAATTCCACAAATAATCATAGGGATTAGCAGAGCAAAACCAATCCCCTTCCATATCTTTAAGTTACCGAGACTAAAAGATACATCTTTAAACCCTTCTTTCAGTATTATGCGAGTCAAAATAGAAGATAATGCTGGGGTAAACATATATACCACAATAAGCGGCATACTTTTCGTAATTATTACTACTACATTTAGGATAATAGAAGTAATGATTAAAATACTCAGAAAAAGTTGAAGTCCTACTTTAGCACGTTGGATTTTATCTTTATTGTGGAACGATTTTGCGTGTAATATCATTGTAATCCGCCCTTCCCCTATAATTCACTTGTTTATCGAATATACTTCTTGTCATTTCCACAGACACAACTTAGAATAAAAATATTTTTGTATACAAATCCATTCATCTTTAAAATCCCTCCCCAATTTATAATCTAGTCTTACTTACGACTCATCAATGTAATTATTATTTATAAGTTGTCATAGCCGATAGTACAAAAGTGTAATGATTAGCATATGACCTGTGTCAATTAACCTTATGACAATATGTAACTAGAAAATATGATATGGGATAGATAACAATTGAATTAAGGCAATTGATTCGTGCAAGTACATGAATCAATCTTGCTTTTACAAATAATTCAATTGAGGTGGAAAAAAATGAATAAGAAAAGAATAATTGCAATGGTTAGTACAGCTTTATTAGTCACAGGATGTGTAGAAGTAGGAAAGGCTCAAACAGTAGCAGTCGAAAATTCAGATCAATCAATCCAAAAAAATATAGTTAAATCCATACAATCACAGGCTTACCCATTAAAAACGATAGAGCCGTCAAAAAAATTTGAGGATTTAAAACCACTTAAGAAAATGATTGGGAGCGCACAATATGTAGGATTAGGAGAGACTACTCATGGAAGCTCTGAAATTTTCACTATGAAGTTTCGCCTTGTGAAATATTTGGTTACTGAGATGGGTTTTACAAATTTCACAATGGAAGAAGATTGGGGAAACGGCTTAAAACTAAATGAATATATCCAAACAGGAAAAGGAAACCCTAGGGAATTTTTAAATTATTTATATCCTACTGATGAAATTATAGCTATGATTGAGTGGATGAAAGATTATAATGCTAATCCATCCAATAAAAAAAAGATACAATTTATTGGGCTTGACTTAAAGGAGATGGACCAAGGTTGCTTTAATAAAGTAATTGATTATGTAAGGCTGCATCGACCAGATTTGCTGGCAGAAGTAGAAGAAAATTATAAAGAATTGTCGGCTTTTAATGGAAGTACAAAGGAATATATGGACCTCGCTCCTGAAATAAAAGAAAAGTTCAAAGCAAACGCTGAGAGAGTAGCCCAATTACTAAAAGATGAGAATGGGCAAGCCAACACAGAAATGGCTTCACCCGAGTACATCTGGGCGAAAGCAACGGCAAGTGCAATAGAGAAATATACAACAATGCTAATTCCTAACGACTATCCAAGTATGTTAAAGCTACATGAGCAATACTTGGCCGATCATGCAATGTGGGCACAAGAGACATTGGGTGGTAAAACGATAGTATGGGGACACAATGCTAAAGGAATTATCGATGAGGAATTATACCCTTATGCTGCAGGGCAGAATTTGAAGGAACGTTTAGACAATAATTATGTCACAATTGGCAGTACAACTACGGAGGGGAATTTCACCTTATACAACGACACCGGAGATAAGATTATAACAGATCCGATTCCACAAGATGTAAATAGTTTCAATTATTGGTACTATGTCAAGAAAATAGACAAATCAAACAGAGACATTTTATTCGTTAAGCAGCTTGAGATTGTTGCTTTTCATAAAACTTTTTTTCAAATTGGATCGGTGATACATACTTCAGTGCAGAATGACTGCGTTTTCGATTGTAAAATACCTCAATATATTTAAAAATACTGGATTTCGCTTCTTCTCGAGTTTTATATTTTTTCGGATAGACCCATTCTTTTTTTAATACACTGTGAAAAGATTCGATTACTGCGTTATCATAACAATTTCCTTTACGGCTCATACTTACTTGGAATTTTTCTTTTTTTAAGATTTTTTGATACTCATGAGAAGCATATTGACTTCCTCTATCGCTATGATGAATGATGCCTTCGGCAATCGTTTCCTGGGTTAAAGCGCGTTGTAATGCCTGGATTACTAATTCTTTCGTCATACGAACATCTATGTGCCAACCGACAATTTTTCGTGTGTACAAATCCATAATACTTGCTAAATATAACCAACCTTCATCTGTATGAATGTACGTGATATCTGACATCCATACTTGATTCGGTTTATTCGCTATAAAAGTTTGATTTAACAAGTTTGCGTACACATTGTAAGGATGATTACTATTGGTTGTTGCTTTATATTTTCGCACTGT
>NZ_JAEHBI010000109.1:0-4452 GCF_016483705.1 Bacillus cereus group sp. N6 | reverse complement strand
GTTTTTTCATCTGAAACACCTCTTATATAGAATAATTTATCTCTATACTGTGTTCCAGTTTTACTGTACCACCTCAATGCATGAAATATGTGTTAAAGGAAAATCGTCTCAGAAAGGTATTATTCGGTAGCTGTTGGTTATTATTACCGTTTTTATTTAAGCTATTGTGATGTAACTGAACTCCTGAGAGAATGTGGAATTTCCGTGCATCCAACTTTAATTATGCGTTGGGTGCACGATTAGGGCAATTTGATTTATCAAATGTGGAAAAAGAAAAACAAATCAGCACATTTCGTATGGCATATAAATGAAACCCCTATCAAAATCAAAGGAGAGTGGTGTTATCTTTATTGTACGATTGATAAGGAAGGTCACACATTGGATATTCAACTTTGCAAAAAGCGAGATTAGTAAGCTACCTATATGTTTATAACAAGGTTAGTGAAAACTTTTGGAGAACCAACGGTTCTCACAACAGACAAGGCTCCTGCCTTACTTTGTGCGTTCAAAAAACTAAAACATCATGGTTTTTAGGTGCATACGAAGCATTTCACCGTTATACATCTAAATAAACTTATCAAACAAGATCATAGACAGATCAAACGACGTTTTGTTAAATATGCAGGATTTTAAAATCTTCGCTATGCTTCACGTACATAGAAAGAAATCGAAACGATTAAGACGATATACAAACAAAAAAGAAGTCACATTCCAGACTTCTCTTTTTCGACGCACAAGTGAGTATAATTATTATTTATTTTTAATATATAGATATTTCGTGAATGTGTTTATGTTTTTTCAAACTTTGCAACAGAACCTTTTAAGTAATTAGGTCGGTTCTAAATAGAAATTAAAACACTTACCAATGGTAAAGACATTATATCAACTCCCCCTCTCTTTAAATAATAATTTTCAAAAAGGAGAATATAATAATTTTTTCTTGATTTTGTTCTTTATTTAATTGTAGTTGTTTTTTAACCTCAAAAGCTTTTAATGAGTTTAAAGGAAAAATCATCCTTACTCAGGCGTGTGAAAGGAGCGTACAAATGTTGGATATCTAGAGGTAAACACCCGCTCTGGAAGTCGAAAGGTTATTTTCGTCGCGGAACTGAGAAGCTTCCTTCCGTATAAATGTTGCTAACTTCTATCATATCTTTTTACACCAGAAACAATTTTTTATTTAGTATCATATAAATTTTATTATCTTGTATATTAAGTGGTACAAATCCTATATTCTTATAAAGTTCTATAGCACGAATGTTATGAGATAAAACATATAAATAAATTTCAGATATATTCAATCTTTCAAAAGCATATTTACAAGTTAAAATAGTAGCTTGTGTGCCTAATCCTTTTCTTTGTGCAGGAATATGTCCAATCATTAATCTTCCAAATTCTGCAGATTTTTTTGGGGTATTAATATTATATAAGGCAGTCGTCCCAATTATTGATTTAAAATGTTCATGCTCTTGTATCATGAACATTTTATCATCTTTCCTTTTTAAATAATCAGTATACCATTGTCGCTGTTGCTCTTTACTTATCATATCGGTATTAATAAAATATTGTTTTATATCGGCTTGGTTTCTCCACATTCTAATTGATTCTATATCTTTTTTTTTAATATCTCGAATTGATATTTTTTTATCGATAGAAAAACATGTCATTTTATCACCTATTTTTCAACATATTTTATAACCTGATCACATACATAATCTATATCCTTTTTTGATAAATAGAGATGTAATGGTAAGGAAATTACTTGTTCAGATATTTTATGGGCATGTGGACAGGTATTTTGTCCATAGGCATACATTGGATATTGAGTATTATCTCTATAATGTACACCAGGATATATGTCAGCTTGATTTAATGCCAATAATAGTTCATTTCTATTTATAACCTGAATTATATAGGTATGGTAAGCAGATTCACATCCATTAGGTTGTGGAATAATCTTAATTTTAGAAGCGTATGGATTTAATAGTTCATCATACCATCTTGCAAGTTGTCTTCGATAAGAATTATCACGATCTAAATATTTTAATTGTACTAGTCCAATGGCTGCAGTAATAGAATTCCCATGATATTTATAGCCTACATGTTCTACATCATACATCCATTTATAGGCTCCTTTTTTTCCAACTCGTTCAAAAGTGGTTTTATCAATTCCCATCCACGTTAATTTTCTACATAACTTATCATAATTATTATTCTGAAAACAAATCATTCCAGAATCAGCTGTTGGTAAATTTTTTACAGCTTGAAAAGAATACACAACAACATCTGCTTCTTTCCCAGGAATTTCACCGAATAAACGTGTACCAGCCATGTGAGCCGCATCAATAATGAGACGTAAATTATGTTTTTGACATAGCTCTACAATTTGTTTATATTGGCCCGTATTCCCTCCGATTCCAACATACATAATTGCTCGTGTTTTCTCCGTAATTTTTTTTTCAACATCTTGCGGATCTAGACAAAGATATTGATCTACATCTGCAAAGACGACTTTTAAATTTTCATATTTAATGGCATGGTTTGTAGAGATAAATGTTAATGGAGTGGAAATGATTTCATCATTATCGTTCCATCCGTGGTACATTTTTAAAACTTTAATAGCCAGATGGAGCCCCGCAGTAGCAGAATTAACAAAATGTGAATTAGGAAACCCTGTATATTTACTCCATTCCTGTTCGAATTCTATGGTTTTATAACCTAATCCGGTCCATCCCTTTTCTAAACATTGTTCTATTTCTTTCAAACATTCAGAAACTTCGAATTTCGGTACGAATAATTGAATATTCATATATATCCCCCTTGCAGACAGAATTAATATATACATAGCAAAATACATTATTAGTAGTATTTAGGAAGAGTTTGTCTCATTACCGTAATCTAAAAATAAAAAATTATAAGTTATATATGTTTTTTTGTGGAATATATTAATATTTCAACTGAAACATTATCTTTTTCTTTTATAAAAAATATTCATTTTTAAAGAGCTTGAAAAGATAAGAAATAGTAATTCAAACGCATACAGTAGTCTTTTTTCGTATACAAGTTATATATAATAAAGAAGAGGTGAAGTAGATGATGTGTGAAAAACTGTTACAAGCATTGGTTCAATATCAAATGCATCAGGGAGAAAATCCTAACACATTAAGATTAAACCCAGGATATTATAGAATAATACTAGAACAATTTGCGTACCCAGAGTGGTTAATTCAACGTAAACTCATGAATCTTGGACAAACATTTTTAGGTATTCCAGTAGAATTAACAAATGAGATTCAAACGTTCGAAATAAGAAAATAAAAAGCGGCCAAACCGTGACGGTTCTGTTGTAAAGTTTGAAAAAATATAAACCCGTTCACGAAATATCGATATCTCTAACAAAACCTGAATAGTTACTACACTTCCTTGTACGTCGAAAAAGAGAAGTCTGTTCGAAATCAGATACTACTTATCCATAATCTCTTTGGTTTCATTACATAACATTAGATTCCTAACGGAATCAGTCGTTCCCTTTTCTATTTGATGATATTTGCACCAGAACAAATCTATTAGAGCTACACGGTGTGGAGTATGATGTTACGAATACAGAAGATGGGGTATTATTTTTCTTCTACTTAAATAAAAACGTGTAGGATTTTCGTTCTACACGTTTTTATCATTTTTAAACAAAATTGACCTTATCTGCATTTTATCTTTATCAGCATTCATTAATATTTTCATTAGAAACTGAATTAAAAGCTGATAAGGAGATTAAATAATGAGAGAATCACCAATATAAAAAAGGAAGGAAAATTATGACTACTCATCAAAAAAATATTAAAAAATTCAAAAAGTATGGATATTTGTTAATCAAAAATGTATTTTCTGCTGAGGAAATTAAAGAACTAAAAAGAGAGATTTCGGCATGTGCTGGTAAAAACTCGAATCATGAAGGTATCGGAGCAGCAATTATTGATCGTCCTATTGATTTGGAAGATTTTCCAATAGGTGTAGCACAAGGTTGAAGCAGATGCCCCAGTAGTAACTCAAGAAGTAAAAGAAAATGAAATAGAGTTAGGAGGGAATTTAATGAAAGGATCAAAAAAAATAATCATATCATTTTTTCTTATATTTACCATTTTTGTAACCTCGGTAAAAAACTTACAAGTAGCTGCCGCTACTCCAAATTCAGTTGAGACTGGTCAAAAGGTTGATTCAACTAAGCAAAAAAATCAAATTAACCAAACTGATCTTTTAAAGATTACACAACTGCTTAAACATCAAGAAAAAATATTTAAATTTTATGAAAAGAAAATATATCCAAATGGAGTAAGTGAAGAGGCTCATGATCAAGCAATTAAAACAATAACAAACAATATTCGTAACTACTCAGCTTCCTCACGGAAGCTTTTTTAATTTTACTAGTTTCATATGCCTCTCATTTGTAAATACTGA
>NZ_JAEHBI010000108.1:0-4569 GCF_016483705.1 Bacillus cereus group sp. N6 | reverse complement strand
AAAAGCAACAATCTCAAGCTGCTTAACGAATAAAATGTCTCTGTTTGATTTGTCTATTTTCTTGACATAGTACCACTATCTATCACGGAGACATTATTGCTGGATTGGTTCGTCACATACACTCGCTTCGCTGCCGCGTCCACTGCCACACCGTAAGGACTCGTGCCCACTGGGATTGCCTCGATAAGCCACCCTGTGACACTATCTATCACAGCGATGTTGTTACCGCCGCGGTTCACCACATATACAAATTCACTCGGTCCGGTTGGTCCAATCGGACCTGTACTTCCAGTTCCCGCCGGTCCAGTTGGCCCCGTTGGTCCGGTTGGTCCTGCTGGCCCCGTTGGTCCATTGTCACCTTCCATACCCTGGATACCTTGCGGCCCTTGTGGTCCCTGCAATCCTTGCACGCCTTGTGGCCCTCGTTCGCCCTCTCGTCCTTCTGGTCCAGGCACACCCTGCAGTCCTTGTGGCCCTGGTGATCCAGTTGGTCCGCGAAGTCCCTGGGCTCCTGGCACCCCTGGTATCCCTTGCGGTCCAGCCGGTCCGGTTGGTCCCGCCATACCAGAACTCTCCCCAGACGTTCGTGTGACTAACGTAGCTAAAATGTTAAAGATTTGATTGCGCGTGATATTGGTCATGATAAATTCAGAGACTAAAATGGAGAGCGTGGTATAGAGAGATTGCAACATCATCGCAATTTGAAAATCCGCCGGCGCGGGAACAGCTGCTAACCGATTCGTAACAGTTGACAAAAGAAATAAGGTATAGCGCGTAGCATCCCGTCCCGCCTGCGTAGGAAATTCATTTAAAAGAAAGTTGTACAAATTCATCAGACTCGTCCGTAAGGCCGTATTATTCGCCGCACTAGAATTATTCAGATACGTGATAATGGCCGTTTCCAATTGCTGCATCAGCGCGAGGAATTGTGCCTCTTGCGGTGCCGTAATCGGAATCGTAGGGACCAGCATCGGCGTAAGGTCATTGTTATTGAACTGATTTGTCATTATTGATTCCCTCCTTGTGTTGTCATGTTGACAAAGAAATGAAGCAATTGTAACCTTGTCATCGTACACTTCCTCCCTTTTTGATATGATTCACGCATTGTAGCCAAGGTTTGTGTCCCCCAAGCGCTTCCTCTAGCCAAGCCGAACGTATGGCATCCGTTGTCACATAATACACATGTGGAACAGGTTTTCCGCGTCTCTCGCTCTGCTTCACCAAACCTCGATATCTCCACATATTGCGAAGGGTTTGGTACATATTATCTCCTGTATCGATTTCTACAACATAGAGTCGCTGCCCCTGATACCAATACGCATCCGGGATGAGCGGTTCTTTTTTGGAGGCTGGTAGTAATTCTTCCTGCCAATGCCATTCTGGATACCCACACCATTCCCATACATCATTCCGAAACACCACATCATAGATTTCTTGTAAGTCTGTTAGGATGGTGGCATGAGGCATGCCGAGCAGTTCGCCACCTTTTGTATTCAGGCCATAGATATGCCGAGAGGGGTGTTGAATGATATGCAAATAGGGGCTGAGTTGCTCTAGCTTTCGTAAGATGTTTCGTTTACTGTGGTGTCCGATATAAGAAGTAAGTTGGTTTGTGGTCGTCCATTGGAACCGCTGAATACTGTGAAGAAATTCTACATCTATTGTAGATTGATTCATTACTATTTTTTTCATCATGGTACACCTCCTTTTCTTCAAAAATAAAACAGGGAGCACAAGAGGATCGGTCGTATAACAAATGTTATTTTGATGGCCCCGCCCTACTAGGATGTACCCTATTGGGAAGTCAACATACAGCCGTGAATAGAAGGATACGTTCTGTTTTGGTGCTCACCATTTTTCTTTTTCCACAACGTTTCCTGACAAGAAAAGTCGATTCTCTTCTACAAAAGAGAAGGCTACCTTTCACGTTGCTTATCCTATTCTATACAAATCCCAAGCACATGGTGCTAGTTGTTTTTGTTTATTTCACCAAAAATATACGTGTAACATAGATACATTCGAGATAACTGTACAAAACGTTGGTTTTTAGAACCATTTTTCTTATATATGTATGTGAAGTAAATAAAATGTTCCATTGAAAATAGCGTGCATTTACATCTAACCGTCAAGAAATTGTTCTATCTTCCAATACTATTGGATATACTGCAAATGACATCGAGAGAATCACCACGTGAGAGTACTTTCAACTGGGGAAGGTACTCTATATTTTTCACATATTTTAAAAAACCTTTACATATAGTAAACTGCTCCTGTTATGTTATATACAATCCGTTCTATACGAAAAAACAATCCAGACCACCACCCTGGATTGTTTTTTCTATTTTTCGAGTTATATAACATCATGTTCTGCCTATATATGAAGTGGTTCAAGAGAAACTGTCCATACGCAGCTAGAAATGCAGGAAAAAACGCAATGAAACATTGTTTTTTCGGCAGTAGAAATGTAGGTTTTTCATCAGTACGTGTAAATAGTCGTAATTACATTATTTTGTAAGCCCTGAATCATTAGATTTGAAACATCCTATATGAGGGGGAGAACGAATGGATTTTCAAACGATCCATTGGATATTACATCAAAACTGCCTGACTCGTTGAATTAGGTTTCGGGGTTATGTTTGGTGTCATCATCATACTATTACCTGATATATTAGAGTGGATTATAACAGAGAATGTACCCGAAGTAATGTTTCATTTTTAGAACAAGGAGGCGGCAACCTCCTTGTTTTTTTCCCCTACTACACCACGTACACAAACGCTTCATTTGCAGTTATATAGCATGTTTTCCCTTTGTTATTTTGATTATTTAAACATGTACTTACGCTAATTCCTATTTTTTTGTTACGTGTCATATCTGAAATTTGGTAACATACACTAAAAATGTACATTTATTTCCTTGTTCATAGATTTTGCCAACCGCAAAATAGCGTACTCTCTGGTCAAGAGTGCGCTATTTTGTTTTTACTTCACATACACATAGGCTTCATTTGCAGTTACATAATATGTTTTACCTTTCCTATTGTGTACCTTGTATTGAGGTGAACCATTTACACTTACTTTCGCATCAATTACAAATCCTAATCCTGCATTTACAGCTCCAGCAACATCTTTATCTTGCCAAGATGGCGAATCATAGAATCGTAGATTATTAACTTTAGAGATTACACGCGTCCCTACAATAGAGGCATCTACCGTGCTTTTCTTTTCAAACTTCACATAAGATGGCTCATATTTCATCCATTGCTCACCACCAAGGTTTAACCAACCATCCTTTTCACCCCATACAACATAAGATTCTGGTTTGTTTAACTGGCGAATCTGAGAATAACTTGTACCAGGTCCTTTACGTAAGTTCACGTTGTAACCTTCCATATAAGCAATACCAGCTGTTATAGCCGCCCTGACTTCCGCTGGTTTAGATGGCTTCTCCGGCACAGAAACATCCACACTAGAATGATTGTATGCACGCCCGACATCTGCTCTAAATTGCGCTTCTGAAACTCCATGACTACGTAAATAATCAAGTGGATCTTCATGATCTGTTCCACCAAGGTATTTCGTTACATCGTAGTGAGTCCATAATCCTTTTTCTACAGATAATCCACGATCACGTAGAATTTTAGCCAGTAACTTCACATATTTATCATAGCTGCGTTTGAATTTATCGTAGTCTGCCGTTTCGCATAATTCTACATGAACAAATCGTTTGTTTGCACCTGGCCCCCCGCCATAAGCAATGTATTTAGTATCAGCAATTTGAATCGTTTCATTCCAGTCTACTGCATAGTGAACAAATGCATGTCTCCACGTACGAGTTTCGTATTTTTGAATATGAATAGCTGGAGCTTCTGGAGTTGCCGTTGAATGAGCAACAACGCCTTCATAAGCACCTACGCCATAACGGTATGGTTGTTTTGGTAAATCAGGAATCATAAGCGTTCTATCAGCAAAAGCACTTGTTGCCATCGAAAATACAAGACATAATGTGAACAATATCCCTAGTAATCGTTTCATTTCGTTTCTCCTCCAATAGAAAAAGCACCACCGATTGGTGATGCTTCTCTTTATATTTTTATTTATCTGTTAACGTTGTTCCCTCATGATCACTCCAAATCCCTAGTGAAACCCCAAGTGTGAAGATGTAAGGTAACATTTCATCAATAAAACTCTTTGTTTCTACCAATCCTGCCTTCGCGCAAATGAATCCCAGGAGGGATGCAAGTGCCACCCATGTTTTCCAGTTACGGAATCGTTTTTGGATGTTTTCTTTTGTCATGTCTAATCCGTCTCCTTTTCGATTGTATCTAAGCGTTTATGCGCTTGTTTCGTACTTTCCTCCACTCTTGTCACGCGTTCCCCGAGTGCTACCATTTGTTTTTCGCTTGCTTTTAAATCAATCCTGATATCATCCACTCCTTTCCGGATATATCCCAGTTCCGCTTTTACCTCCGCACTTTGTTGTCCATCTGCTTTAATGGATTTGGACTTATTCAGTGCATAACCAAAATAACTGATGGCAAGTGATAGTACTGCAATCAGTACGCCAATTTC
>NZ_JAEHBI010000107.1:0-4963 GCF_016483705.1 Bacillus cereus group sp. N6 | reverse complement strand
CATCATATATGGGAGAAATATAAAGATATCGCTAGGAAAAACAAGCTCACATCTACAGGGAAAAGACTGTATAAAGTACGTTGTTCAACTATAGAGCGAAGCTTTGCGGATGCCAAAGAACTACATGGCTACCGCTACGCCCGGTTTCGAGGGCTGAAGTCTGTCCAAATGCAAGCTTACCTCACCGCTGCTTGTCAAAACATGAAAAAAATAGCCCTCCATCTAACCAAAAAGGGGTTAGTGGCGGGCTATTTTTCTAACTTCTATTATTTTATATGGTTTTCTTTCACTAAAATCAAAAAATCCAGAGTGTTGGGAACCCCTAAAGGGTTTCCCAACACTCTGATAAGAAATAAAAAAACAGCTACATAGCAGCTGTTTTTTTATTTCTTTAACTTTTCTAATTTCCCATTCGAACGAGCGCTATTTCTTTCCGCTACCATTACACTTCTTTTTTGATCGATATAATCAAGCAATGTTCTATACTCTTCCTCATATACTGATAATCGCTCCAAAAGACTCTCTCTCTCTGTTTGTAACGATTCAATTTGCTGTTGCAACACCATTAAAGAGTTTTCATCTTTATAATTTTGCAAGAAATCAATAACATCATTCAATGTAATTGACGTAGGCTCTACTACCTTTGTCTCTTTTACTTCATAATTTTCTACTTTACGTAGTTGCTTCGCTTCTTCAATACGTTCTTTGTATTGCTTTCTAACGTAAGAATTCCATCTAAAGCCACATGCTGCTGGTGTACGAGATAAATGTCTTCCCACTTCTTTAAAGGCAGATAATTGCGTTCCACCTTCTCGAATATGCCGGAGTACTACTTCTGCCAGAAGCAAATCTTCATCATCAGTCCAAGCATCTTGTCTTGTTGTCGCCATCTCTCTAGTCCTCCCTATGCATTTTTTATTAAGCATATGCAGTTACTAGAAAAGATAGAATACAACAAATAAAGAATAAGACAAAAAAAATAAACGCAGAAGATATCTTCTACGTTTATTTTCCCGCAATTACTTGCTGATTACTTCTTTACCTTTGTAAGTACCGCATGCTTTACATACACGGTGAGCTAATTTCGCTTCACCACAGCTTGGGCACTCTACCATACCAGGTACTGATAATTTGAAATGCGTACGACGCTTTCTTTTTACTGTTTTAGAAGTTCTTCTAAAAGGTACAGCCATTCTTCCCACCTCCTTAAAAGAAATAGTTATTTTCATATGAAGGCCTAAACCAGTCTTCCGATTATTTGTCAAAAAACTTTGCAAGTCCTGCTAATCGTGGATCAACAGTCTTTTCTTTGTTTTCTTCCGAAATCACTTGCCAGTCTTGACCTTGCATCGGTGCTCCACCAGAAACATCATCACTGAAAATTTGCATTGGAATCTCCAAAAGTATATTTTCCTTGATTACGGACAGTAAGTCAAGTACTTCTCCTTCTAAACAATGAATTTCAGCTTCAGTTTCAAATTCTTCTTGTGAAGTTTGGAACACCTCAGTTGTTTTAATGTCAAATGGTAATGTCACATCTACTAAAGAGCGAGAACATGGTAAAACCATGCTTCCAGTTATATGTAGATGGAACGTAAACTTACCGGAGCCAAAATCAACTCTTCCTGTTACATGAGCAGGATTAATTTCACGAATATCTTTCTCGACCTCTTGTAGCTCACTTACATCTACCATCTCATCCAATGTCAATCCTTTATTTCTCAATTTATTCAATTGATGGATGGACCATTTCATATCATATCACCTCAAGGCAACAAACAAAATTATAGCTAGCCATTTTATATTTGTCAATGTTTTTTCTTTACACCTCTAAAGAGGCATTGTGTCCATTATGTGATAAAACGTGTATTCTTGTCCAGCTATATTTTCTATTTTAGACAAAATGGACATAAAGTAAATAATAAATGTGGTACAAATTGTGGTCAATGTGGTCTGCGTGGTCAAAAGAGAGTGGTCGTTTGCGATCACTCTCTTCTTATATATATTCCCATTTACTATCCCTGTTAACTCCTACAGAATTAAATTTCTTGAATTACATATACTTTTACAAACACATCATATTTCGCTGCCAGTTGTTCTAATTTCTTTTCTCTATATTTGGTTATGGTAAAGAAATGAATAACTGGCATTATAGTGTGGCTACAGATACCCACCGAAAAATTACTATAAACATTGAATTATCAACATTCGCCCTAGCTTTTCATTTTAAATTTACCGATAGATTTCGATATAAAACGAAAGATATGTGGGCAATTTGTGGGGGGAAACAAATTAATCTTCCACAAAACTTGGGATATGGTACCTTTTCAAATTTCATTTTATAACAAATAAAAATAAAAGAGCACAGCGTGTTAATAAAGTGGTTGCACACCTTATTAACCGTCCGCCTAACCTAGATAGGCAAACACTTGCTGTAACTCTTTATGTACCCCATTTTACCGTACATAAGGGTTCCTCCGCAACAGTTTGCTTACATTTTGTGGCATTCTGTTGCTTTTTTGTTTTCGGAGGAGACGAGCCCTTATGAAAAAATTGACTGCCTACAATGCAGATGTTCAAAAATATATGCAACAAAATCGATTAAGTACGCAAAAGAAATATGAGATTATTGATACTATGAGAAAACATATCAACGGTAAGAATCAAAACTTTGAAAATTTATTTCCTTCTCGATCTAAACGAAAAGATGTGATGGATTATATTATTTATTTGCTCTCAGGAAACGGTATCTGCAAAATTTCTGCTGAGACATTAGCTGATAAAGCTGACTGTTCCGTAAGAACTGTAACGAATACTGTTCGTGCATTAAAACAAACAGGGGAAATCCTGGTCGCTGGATTAGCTGATGGTAAGAAGCATACTAAGATTAGTAGTGTAGACCAAGGCATTGGTTCGCACTACTATTTTTTTATAGTAGAAGTGAAGAGAAGGTCGTGGGTATTTTGGGGTCCTGAATCCGTATGTAAAACTGACCTTCTTCACTTACCTTATTTGAATCAGTTTTTAGTATGTTGGTCTTCGAGATCGTGTATAAGAAATGAGAATAGATAAGTGTAAGTTGAAGACTTCAATTCCACCTGAGGAGGAGCTATATGAAACACGTTATTGCATTTGATGTCAGTATGGGTAAAAGCCATATGGTAATTTATAATGCACAAAAACAATGCGTATTCGAAAGTGAAATCAAGCATACTAAGCCTGATTTTAAAAAACTACAAGAAAAGATACATAAGCTTACAGATGAAAACGGCGAATCACCTGAAATTGTTTTCGAATCAACAGGCATCTATTCCAGGCAGCTAGAACGATTTATGCAAGATAATCAGTATACGTATTGTTTATTAAACCCATTAGAAGCCAAACTACAATGTGATTCCTTACGGATTCATAAGACCGATCGAAGCGATGCACACCGATTAGCTCTCACTCATTTCACAGTTACCCGAAGGGTATCTAATGGAACTAATCATTTATTCCATCAGTTACAATCTCTTTCTAGATTGTATAGCGAACTGGATAGTGAATTATCGATAATTCGTGGTCGTATGCATAAAGTAATCCAATTAACATTTCCTGAGTTGGAGAGAATGTTTACCAATAAATCGGATTTGTTTTTAAATTTTGTTCCATTATTCCCCCACCCAGATTGTATTTTAGGTCTTTCAAAAACCATTATAAAAAATCGTATTCGTGCCAACACCAATAAAAAAATATCAAATATTACAGCGGAGAAAAAAGCGATTCAAATACTTGAAATAGCGAAAACTTCCTATCCTGCTGTTTCTCAGAACGATGTCCTGTGTGATCAACTCAAATTATACGCAAGGCGTTATCAAGAGCTTCTTCACCAAAAAGAATGCTGTAGTAACAAGATGGTATATATAGCCAAGCAACGTGTAGAATACGATATCATTCTCAGTGTTCCTGGGATTGGACCGAATACTGCAGTACGCTTGATGGCTGAAATAGGAGATATTACTCGTTTTAACAATAACAAGCAACTCCATGCATTTGCTGGTATTGATATACGCCGTTTTCAATCAGGTAAAACTTTTTTTAAAGATAAAATCAATAAACGTGGAAATAAACATTTACGGAAACTCCTTTTCCTCCTCATCCAGAACATGATTAAACAACGACGTTACGGACAAAATCACATTGTTGAGTATTACGATAAATTAAAAACGCAACCCTATAACAAATGTCATAAAGTTGCGTCCATTGCATGTGTAAACCAGTTCTTGAAACTCCTCTTTCACCTCATTACACATGATATACACTATGATTATCGGTTAACGGCCTACTATCATAGTTTCATTCATCCTATCTCACCCCTAGTAAAAAAACGAGTATATATGAGGGGTCTTTGGTATGCATGATAACAAGTACTTGTTCATTCTGGTATTCACTTCAGTAAAAACCTAAAAATACAGGTTGACTAATCGTAAGAAAAATACCCCTGTCACAAACGGACAGGGATCGGAATAAAAACTTATAAACTTGGTGGGTTTACCGCTATACTTCGAGGACTCGAGAATCCACCGAGCGTAAAGACCACGCTGTTATTTGTACTATCTATCACGGAGACATTATTACTGTTGCCGTTCGCCACATACACTCGCTTCGCTGCCGCGTCCACTGCCACACCGTAAGGACTCGTGCCCACTGGGATTGTTACGCTAACCGTGTTATGTTCACTATCTATCACGGAGACATTATTACTGTTTATGTTCCCCACGTACACTCGCTTCGCTGCCGCGTCCACTGCCACAACGTAAGGATTCGTGCCTACTGGAATTGTTACGCTAACCGTGTTATGTTCACTATCGATCACAGAGACATTATTACTGTCGAAGTTCGTCACATACACTCGCTTCGCTGCCGCGTCCACTGCCACAACGTAAGGATTCGTGCCTACTGGAATTGTTACGCTAACCGTGTT
>NZ_JAEHBI010000106.1:0-5030 GCF_016483705.1 Bacillus cereus group sp. N6 | reverse complement strand
ATCCAACACAACTGTGCGAAAGATTGTGCTAGCATACATTTATTACTACAATTGTGTGCGAATTCAAGAAAAATTAAACCACCTATCCCCTAAAGAATTTAGGGAACAAGTGGTTTAGGTGTTTTGATTGGTGTCCCGTTTTCGGGGTTCACTTCAGTTTACACCAGGGCTTTTGTTGCTTACATGAAACTATTTTTATTGCTGTTTATTCCAAAATTGAACATATCTATGCAATGCCTCAACGCTTTTTAATCCCAAAAATGCTTTAATTTCAATGGGTTTCATGCCATTTTGTAGCGCATTTAATATAAAACGGTTCCGCAACATGGTAGGCGTGACATGAATTCCAGCGCGTTTCGCTTCTTTCTGTAACATGCGTTGTACAGCAATTCTTGTTAAGGCAGCAGGTTGATCCTTTTCATAATCCCAGCGGAATGTTTGCGGTCCAAAGTCAAACGCAACAAAGAAGGGATCCCCGGTCTGTTGGCGTGGCCGTATAAGCTTCGGGATTTTTTTGTAATACGACAAGGCAAGCTTCACATCTTCTTTTGATAGGGGAATAGATCGCTTATAAGCGTGTAAACCGCCTGGCGTAATGGTATTGGTCCCAAAATGGATATCATGCATAGAAAGCGTGATAATGTCCTGGATAGATAGTCCATAATGTAGCATGAAACGAATTAATAATACATTGCGGTCCATAATAAATTTCCTTCCAGATGCCTGGTACGCTGTTAATCCGCTATAACTTCGCATGATGTGTAATAACTTCTCTATTTCTTTATCGGATGCAAAGTGCTTAGAAGTGAGCTTTGGCGGAGTTACTTCGCTTTTTAAACTGTCTGCGGCACCGTGAAACTGTAAAAAATTGATTAAAATGCCTCGTACACGCTTCACATTCGAAATCGAAGCTCCACGTTCCTTTCTAAGCGATTTCAAGTAACAATCTAATATATTGACATCAAAAGAGTGGGAAACGCCTTCTGGAGGAAATTCAAGCTGTTTCTGAACCCGAGAGACAAATAAGGTCAAATCATATCGATATTGTTTTACTGTAGAAGACTTGCGGCCACGTTTTAACAAATCAGCAAGGAACAAATCAAGGGCGGAATCCCATGTCATGGCTATATACTCCTTCGTCCTAAAAATTGTGTACCGCAATTATATCGAAAAACCACACAAACAAGCAATAGGGGATTCTAGGCTTTTTCGTTTTCTTTGTATGAACCCTTGGTTGAAGCGAATCCGAAATAGAGAATCGTGGGGCGGCCGTAGCCGAACCACCGAGCGTCGCGCAGCAAGCGAGTGGAGTGAGACAAAGGCGAACGAAGCAGGTGTGTACGCCGTGAGATAATCGTGATAATTGAGACCGCCGCGCCGCCCGTTTACGTAGTTTTTAAAAATCTGCCTGCCAACGGTACTTGATTCTAGTCGAATCAAGATACCCTTAACAGGAGAGCTTCACCTTTCATTTGTATTTAGTAAGTAGCGATGCCGCCAATCCTTCAAGGGATTCCGCGGAATAAAGCATATGCTTTATTGATGCTCCTAATATTGATTAAGCATATATATTACACAAGATAAGCACAGGTTTAGCATATGTAATTTATAGAGAGTCTGAATATCCTAGTTTGGTTAATGTAAGTTAATATCTATGTAACGCAGTTATGAAATGAAACGAATAAATTTGCTAGTTACAGACTTATTGTTCGTTTCTGGAATAGAATTTGATTCATAGCTGAATCAAGATACGCTTAATTTAAAATGCTAGTTAAGAGCTATATGTGTTTAAAAAAGAAAAAGTGAAAACTAAAAATATAGGAAATTCTTATTTATTAAATCTTGTTTTAAAAGAATTAAAAACATTAAATACATTAGGATTTATTTTAGGGACTTCATCTTTACTCTCACAAGGGATTAGAGATTTTTCCTTATTAAATTCCTTGTTTAATTCTAATGAAATTTGGCTATGATTCTATGATGAACTTCTCGTTGCTGTTTGCTGAAAATGGGGCTAACACCGTGAAGTTTAATAATGAGATTTATAGATTTTAAAAATAACAATTATGATTACATGACAAAAAGCCTTGTTAGCTTCAATTTTTTTGAACAAGGCTGCATTCGCTTTATTTAGTTGTTAATACAATCTTTAAGAATAAGGAAAATGAAGAATCTTACCTCTTAAAGCCCATCAGTTCTCGCATTAGACCAAATGGAATTGTACTCTGATATGGCTTTCCAAATTCCATATCCAAGAGTCTTTCTTTTGCTGCACGATCTTGACGATCCCTATACTTTGTTAAATTATCTGTATAGATTTTTATAAAATGTGCAGGAGTACTTACTTCGGAATTGTTATGTTTAAACTGTTTTACACAATCTTCGAAGATGTTTATTGCATCTTGTCCAATATTCGATGGCATACGAAGAGCAATTGTGTATGCATCCTTTTCAGTAATATTTGTATCTTGAGTTAAAATGTACATGTAAAGTTTCTGTTGTGCTTCACTCATGTAGTCATTCATTTCTTGTAATCTTGCCGCCAATTTATCTTGTAAGCTAGCTTCCAATTTTTTATCTTTGTCAGACTTCGTTTCTTGTTCTTCAGCTTCTACTTCAACAGGTTCGACAGGAGTGAATAAATCGAATCCATGACATGTAGGAACTGGAATATCCTCGTTATTATTTGAATCTTTATCTTGTTTCTTATTAATCTTCTTTGTTAAAAATTCTGTAAAAGTAGAAAAAACATCGATTGTTAATGCCCATTTCTGCTTAAAATACTCAATGATTTTCAAATAATTATTATGTAAGCTTAAAATGTAGATAGATGGCGCAAATTTATTATGACGTCTCGTTTTAATTTGATGACATACTTCAAGGTCCTCTAGCCAATTCAGAATAAAGTTAATAACGGGTACAGAAATACCGGATTTTTTGCTAATTTGCTTTTGTCTCATTTGAGAATATCCCTCCTGGACAAGATAGGAAAGTACGACTTCCAATGCCTCATATCGGCGTGGGGTTTTTTCGAAGTATTCTTTTGTAGTTACCTTTTCCAAGTCTAAAAGAATGCTATCAATATCTTTGATTACACTTTTGACTGCTTGATTGATAGCTCCCTCCTTACACTTAGGAATACGATATAATCGAGGGGATAGTTCTCGTTTTGCTTTACTGAGTAAAAAGTTAGTTAATAACACAAAAAGACCTCCTATTTATCCCCAAACACACACTTACAGAAAATTATTGGGAAAATAGAGGTTCTTATTCACACCACATTCGCTTTGTGTTATAATTTACGTATAAAAGCGAATATTACTGTGTAATATAAAAAAGCTCTACTTCCCATGGACTTTTTAATTGGTGTCTAGCCGGCAAGCAATGAACCAATTAAAAAGGGGTGCGGTAGGGTTTTTTTTTATGCTTCATTTTAGAATTTTTTAAAATAAATAGAGACATATTATTTCTCAATTTTTATCACATCTAACATAGTGTACAATACTTATTGTATAGTTCTTTAAAAATAATATCAATACTTAGTATATAAAATGATTATACAAAAGTATAACTCGAGATTAAAAAGAGGGTGATGGTATGGGAATACTTCATCAAACATTTGATATGCAGCTGAAAAATGAGGGGAAATCTTGGACAGCATTTAGCGAAGAATGTGGCGTATCCGCATCCTCTGCTTGTGAATGGGGGACTGAAGGGAAAGAGATTTCAGCTTTTTCATTTTCAAAAATGGCATATAAAATGTTTCCAGATGATGTTGAAGCTTTTGAAGATGTTTGTATATATTTAATGTCAACGTATACTAAAGAATATTTGTTAAATGTAAAAAAGCTATTTATTATTGCATACCAAAATGGATATACTGAAATTTTGGACTACATAGTTAATTTATGTGAAAATCATGATAATCGAGTGATGAGGAATTACTCGAAAATATTCAGTTTATTCTGTGAAAGACTTTATAAAACCAAGCCAATTGATGAAATCTATTTAGAAATCGATTATTTAAGAAAACCAGCTTTATCACAAGAGGCTGAATTCACAGTGTTATGTGATGTGTTAAGATTATTAATATTAGGTGATAATGGAAATTTTAAAGTATTTGAATATCATATGAATAGAGCTCTGAACACTTTAAATTTATTAAAACAAAAAGAATCGATTAGTTTATATAATTTTTGGATAACTGATCTTTATAGCTATTCTATACTAAGGCGAGGGAAAATTGAGGGATTTAAACAACTTAATGATTCCCTGCATAATTACGAATATTTAGAGTTTTTTCCGGTTATGCGAGCATCTTTGATATCGAGAAAAGGCGAAAGTTTGATATTTGATTCATATGAAAGAGCACTTGAAAATATGGAAAAGGCACTAAGAATTTGTATAGAACGAAAATGTCATTTTAAGAAATATGTTATTTTGAATAATATTAATTTTTTGAAGTTGTATTGGAATTGTAATATTGATACTATAGATTATAGAAAACTTCATATAGCTGAAAAAAGTTTTTATTGGTATCGAAAAGGGGATAAAATAAAGGCGCTTGCTATAATAACTAGGTTAGAAAAAGAGGGCCCTTTGACTCCAATACAGTTGTGCTATAAAGGCATGATAATAAATGATATCGAGATTATAAAATCCGCTATTGATGAGTTTAAATCGAATAATGAATTTTATTTTGTTCAGTTTGCGATTGAAATGTTAAATCTGTGTGAGAAAAAGATGAAGATTGGGGGATAGGAAATGAAAAAAATACTGGGAACTTACAAGTATATTATTGTTTTTTTATTGTTTCTTCAATTTTTTTGTGTGAGTGAACCTACTTCGACTACTCAAATTGCAGAAGGAACAAAACATATAACCAATCCCATGATGAGATCCGATCCTGGTGGCTCTGGATGAATAAAATAAACGAAGAAAAGACATCAATCATGGTCTTCCCCCCGTCAAGTAGACAACTGTAAAAAAGACTATGCAGCCATCGAAATTCGATATTCGATCGGAGCTCG
>NZ_JAEHBI010000105.1:0-5143 GCF_016483705.1 Bacillus cereus group sp. N6 | reverse complement strand
GATTGACAGGGTAAAGAACGATTCCGGTAGGAATCCTCATTGTTCTTTGGGATATATCCTTTATTTGCACCAGAACCCTTTTTCCTGTCTACTATAAGGGGATCATATCAGAAGGTGACTTCTCTTTTTCGACGTACAAGGAATTACAGCAACTATTCAGAATTTCTTAAACGATAACTGTATTTTGTAAACGGGTTTATGTTTTTTCAAACTTTGCAACAGAACCATTGCGCTCGTCCTCTATTTTTCTATTCGATTTAAAAACATTTCTAAAGCCTGGTTTACAAGTTCGGTTTTAAAACCTTTCTTTTTACCCTTAGATAACTTTTCTAGACGCTTAATTGTCTCGTTTTTAATTAACCATGTTTGACGAGTGTGAGTGTCTTCTTTGGTAACCTTTTTATTAAACTGTTCAAGAAACTGTTCAGTAAACTCATCATGAATATGTTTAGGTTTATTTTCATTTTGTTGTTCATTAATCATTTCAGGTTCGTGAACTACTTCAGGTGCATTATCATTATTAAATTCTTGAACCTGTTCTTGAATCTCTTGACGTTCATTAATCGTTTCATTATCAGCAAGATCGGAAAAGGCTGGAACAGTAGGTTTGATTGTTTCTTTCTTATCTTTAACAGCCTTTCCGTAATCTGCTAAATCTCCTTTCCCTGCACGAGCCATTACACCGTCACCTCTGCTAATAATTCATTCGCTAAATCAGTATATAAGTCTACAACCTTATCTTTCTTTTTTAGAAGAGTTGCAGGTTTTTTCTCATAAGCAATTGCTTTAGCAAACTTAATTGATTTAGGAATAATTGTTTCGAAAACTTTAATATCATTCTGCAAACAGAACTTGCGGCATTCTTGTAATACCTCTTCATGTAGAGTTGTCGTTCTGTCATAAAGAGTCGGAACAACTCCGAGCAAATTAAGTTCAGTGTTTGTTTTTGATTTGAATTTAGCAATTGTATTTACCATTTTAGCTAACGATCTCATACTATAAACTTCTGGCTGGAATGGAATAATTACATCTGTTGCAAATTCTAATACGTTCGCTTGTACTAATCCTAAGTTTGGTGGTGTATCAATAAATATGTAATCATAATCATTCACAGCATCTTTCATTGCATTTTTCAGCAAACCAAAAGGCGTTGGGTATTTTGTGATTTCTGGAAGAACATCTAATTCGAAAAAGGACATATCATCATTAGATGGCAAAACATCGATATTCACATGTGCATTCATAATTGCGTGTTGAACAGGTAATCCATCTACCAAAACATCATATAAAGTGTATTGGCATTTGTCAGGATTTTTATTAAAAGAAACTAAAGCATTTCCTTGATTATCTGTATCGATTATTAGTACACGTTTACCTTGAGTAGCTAACACACCAGCAAGGTTTACAACAAGCGTTGTTTTTAAAACCCCGCCTTTGTTTTGGGATATGGATATAATTTTAGTCAAAGTATTTCCTCCTTTTTTCGGCTCAATAATAACACAGTGAAAGTGAATAGTAAAATGAATATAAAGATTAATAATTTAATAAACAGTTTAATATTCATTAACATATTCATAAAACTGAACAGTTTAATGATAAATTTAATATTTATATTTATGTTAATATTTCTCTTTATCTTAATGAAATCCTTGGTTCTATTGCAAAGTTAGAAAAAATATAAAGAGGGCTATAAATTCGGGATAGGATTTAAGTAATCGCTACTAACTTTTGTAGTTCTTTGTACGCAGAAAAGACGGAGTCTGAATTGAACTGCCCCCCCAATTGTTGGACACTAACTAACAATTGGAGGTGTTTTTTTATGACCAAATTTACTGCGGAGGAAAAAATAGCTGCTGTTCAATCCTATTTAGAAGGAGTTGCGGGTTATGATGCAATAAGTGCATCCATAGGCGCATCCGTATCTACGATACGAACTTGGGTCATACAATACAAGCATAATGGTGTAGAAGCGTGTCGGATACTTTGAAATCCAGACGATTTCGCAAATCGACGTTTGACATGCCGATGATCTTGTTCAATCAGATTATTTCGATGTTTGATGGTACATTGTTTTGTATGTGTATAAAAATCGTCTTTCTGTAATTTTTTGAACGCACAAAGCAAGGCAGGCGCTTTATCTGTTGTGAGAACCGATGGTTCTCCAAAATGCTTGACCAATCTTTTCATAAAAGCATACGCAGCCTGATGATCACGAGTTTTTCGAAGTTGAAAGTCCAATGTATGACCATCACTATCAATGGCACGATATAAATAACACCATTTTCCTTTCACTTTGATATAAGTCTCATCTAAATGCCAAGCATGGTGTGCAACTTTGTTTTTCTTTTTCCAAATTTGATAGATTAGATTTCCATATTCATGGACCCAGCGCATAATGGTCGTAGGGTGAACAGAAACTCCTCGTTCTTTCAGGATCTCAGATACATCGCGATAACTTAAAGAAAAACGGCAATAGTAGCCCACGGCTACCAAAATAATATCTTTTTTAAATTGTTTTCCTTTAAAGTATCCCATGTATCATTCGCCCCATCTCAATTTTCCTATAGTTTAGCTCAGCTCAAAAAACTTTGCAACAGAGCCGAGGAATAGTCGATATGAGGGTAGCCTTTTGGTTGCTCTCTTTTTTTACTTAGGTATAAATAGACAAGCACCGATTCGGCATGGGGCATGAAAAATAAAAGCCCAGTCCAATCATGTTGTGATACATAATCGGGCTGGGCAAGGTGTTAATGGGTAAAACAAGCGTAATTTCCCTTCATAGGCGAAGGGTTAGGTTGACTATATGTTTATGGTAGCACACAAGTACGACTATGATAAGCTGAAAAATGTTATTTGTTACAGGTAAAATAAAGACGGATGACGAATGACTGTATGATGATAAAGAGGAACTTTATATATTGAGATACAGGCACACTCGTCATCCTTCTAAATGGAAAAGCTGAAGAAGAACATATGTATTTGGTACATAGTGTGTAGTACGGGACACGAAAAAGAGTGGATCTTTACGTATGTTCTTCATTCATATTCTTAGTATGTATTGAATATTGGTTTTTTATACCAATTAAATATAAAAGTTGAAGCATCCAGTTGGGTGTTTTTATTTGTGGAGGGAAGAGAACATGAAAGTAACGAAACAAGAACAGGCAATTATCATCGGCGTAATCATTTCTGCATTGGGGGAACAAATAGTGAATGAGTGTATCCATACTGACAAGCTAGAGAATGTAAGTGTGATTCATAATGAGATGCACGATAACACAACGCTGCAAGAACGAAGAGAAGCGTTGATTAACTTGTTGAATAAAATAATGGATGGAAATTCTGAAGGAATAATAAAAAAAGGCACAGCCGCATCATCTGTGGGGGACAATGAGCTGTGTCATGAGGGATTTGTTATACCTGTTTGCTGTAAGAAATGGTTAGGGTATTTATACTATAACAAGAAGCATACAAACATAAAATCATAAAGATGACCTTTTGCAAATGTAAAATGAAAGGTAAATAAGTGATGAAAAAATACAAAACCAAACAACAGAAGCGTAGCTTCTATGACAGCGGTGAATGGAAGAGTATACGCGAGCAAGTAAAGAAGCGGGACAACTATGAGTGTCAGGAGTGTAAGCGCAATGGTCGAGTTCAAACAGACACCAATGAATACAGTGAGAGTGCCAATCGTAAGAAGATTCAACTCGTTGTCCATCATATAAAAGAACTTGAACATCATCCTGAACTTGCATTAGAAAAGAACAATCTCGAAACAGTATGTGTGGATTGCCATAATAAAGAACACGGTAGAACATTCAAAAAGAAAATTAACAAATGGGAACACGATGAAAAATGGTAAAAAAGAATCGGCAATAACAGTCCCCCCCTTAAAAAATTTCATCAAAAAATCGTCTTAGGAGCACCGGAGGAGGGGGTTAACTGTCAGGTTTTTTTGCTAAATTTACGCACATAAGGGGGGTGGTGACTGTGAAGAACCAAGCGAAAGTAAAAAGAGAACTATTAAGTCGAATAAATCAAGAAGATAGCATTCAAGTTGAGAAGGTTGAGAGATATCTTAATCTCTTAGAATTGTATTATAAATTGGATGAAGCTATTGAAGAATTCGGGACAATGATTACTACAGTTAATGGGTCGCAAAAGTTCACTAAACCAAACCCAGCGATTGCGGAGAAAAACAAAATGGCCCTCCCTGTTTGGCATTTAGATGAGACTTACATCAAAGGGTTCTGTTGCAAAGTTTAAAAATCACTCAAATTTATGAATGAACTATACAATTTTCCGTATATTACTGAGCATTTATTCTTAATGAGTGCATGTTAATTCGTATTTTTTTAGGAAATTAAAACTTTGCAACAGAGCCCCCTTGAGGTATTGGTTTTGTGGTTTTATTTTTATTAATCAGTACGATACGTGAAATTATTCGGTTCTACCTAGTATACTTTCTCTTTATGGTAGGCGGAGTGACTTGTCTTTCTTTAAACGTCATCTTTATCTGTGATTTCGCATTTTCCCCTTTTTAGGTATAAATTGTATTATTCTTGTCTTTTCCTTTCGTTAGAAAGGAAACTGAGAGTTCATTTTTACAGTCCTCAACCTATAAATTGGGTTTATACTCCATTTTATAGGTTATTTAGATGTGCAAGGTATGTAGGGATTCTTTTCCTATCCCCTGAAAAAAAAGGGGGGGTAATACAAAATATTCCAATCAGTTCACATTTAACATTGTGAGTTATCTGGACCAAGTGGTGCTGGTAAAACGACCTTAGTTATGACCATAACGAATAATCTTAGTCCAATCGAAGGATTAACTGGGCCTATAAGATCTATCACATAAATCTTATAAACGAATCTACCAGCTTAGCATATAAGTGTCTTCATAATTTGTTTCACTTTTTCATCATCTACTCGATAAAATACTTCTAATCCTTTTCGCTCATACGCTACGACTTTATGGATTTTTAGCTTGCTAAGATGTTGCGAAACAGTGGATTGTGGCATAGCGAGATACCGTTGTAATTCAGAAACATTTAAGGCCTTTTTCGGTTCTGTTGCAAAGTTTGAAAAAACATAAATCCGTTTACAAAATACAGTTATCGTTTAAGAAATTCTGAATAGT
>NZ_JAEHBI010000104.1:0-5352 GCF_016483705.1 Bacillus cereus group sp. N6 | reverse complement strand
AAGTATCTCATGTATCATTCTCCTCAACTCAATCTTCCTACAGTTTAGCTTTAGTTAAAAAACTTTGCAACGGAACCAAATGTTTTCTCTGTATCAGGACTATATGGGAGATGCAGAGAAGACATCTTCACTCTTCACAGAGCATAGTAACGGTTTAAAGGAAAATGAAAAGAAAGACCTTAAAAAGGTGTTCCAACTCGCGCAAAAAAACAAGAGTATCATGTGGCAAGATGTGATTACATTTGATAATCATTGGCTCGCAGAACAGGGCGTGTATGACCCTAAAACAAGGACGGTAGATGAAACAAAGTTGATAGATGTCACGAGGCTAGCGATGAAAGAAATGTTAAAAAGAGAACGATTAGAACATACGGCAGTTTGGTCAGGAGCGATTCACTATAATACGGATAACCTTCACATTCACGTCGCAACTGTTGAGCCATATCCCACGAGAGATCGTGGGAAGCGAAAACAAAAAACGTTAGATGCGATGAAGGGAAAAGTTGTTCAAAATATTATGGATTGTGGGCAAGAACAAAAACAGATCAATGATTTGATTCGAAAGAATATGGTGGCCAAAAAGAAAGAAGATTCCACATTGAAGTGGCGCAATCGTGAATTGAAACCATTATTCCAATTTATTTATAAACGTTTACCAGAAGATAAAAGACAATGGCAATATAGCTACAATACATTGCGTCCCCTCCGTCCACATCTGGATGCATTAACACAAAAATATATTGAGAAGCATCACAAAGAAGATTATAAAGAGTTTCTCCAAAAGTTAGATAAAGAAGTCGATGTATTAAAGCGAGCGTATGGAGAAGGTTCAGGTGATAAGAAACGATATGAAAATTATAAGGAGAATAAAATAGAAGATCTTCACAAGCGAATGGGCAATGCATTTTTGCAAGAGATGAAAGCATACGATAAAGACCGACAACGTATTGATAAAATGTTAGATCGAAAGCCTAGAGAGCGAAAAAACTTTCAGAAAAATGTTTCGATGCAATATGCACTAAAAAAAATGGAAGGTGCATTTAAAAGTGAGTATGAGAGTTGGAAGAACCAGCGTTATTATGAACGCCTTCAGAGAGACATCCAACAACAAAATGAGAGGGGTTATGAACGATGAGTAAGATTAGAAGAGTGTTTTCTATTGATGAGGAAACAGATCAATATATTACAACTTATATGGAGGAACATAAAATTCGAAATGGTTATAATGGTGACGCAATAGCTCGAATTTGTAAGGAACATAAAGAGGCAAAACAACAAGAATGGTCTCTTCGTTATATTACAGAAGTTGTGACAAAACATCTTCATGAAGTATTAAAAGAAGAACTAACAAAAATCCGACTCGGTACAAATAGTACAGATAAAAATACACAAATGTTACTTGAGTTTATGAATGGTATTTATGAACATGAAAATTATCAAGGCGTTTGTACGACTGATATCGCAGAAACCGAAGCGACAAAGCATATAAGAAACAGTATTTGTGTCTGTTGATGAAATCAATTGATAAGGGAGGGAGTGAGAGATGGGACTTTCAGGAATTGAACCGATTGTGACCGTGCCGAATTCATTAGGTATGGTTGCTGTATTTCTTTTCATCATTTGTGTAGGGGTAATCAGCATATTAGTGATTGAAAAGGAATGGAAACAACTTGTTCATTTATTGGTGTTAGGTTGCATAGTGGGTGTAGGAGTATTTTGTTTATATGTAACACAGGTTGTAACAGATTCATTGTTTCTGTTACACTGCGCAGCGATTACAATTCCAGGTTCTGTTGCAAAGTTTTAATTTCTTAAAAAAATGTGAATTAACATGCAATCATTCAGAATAAATGCTAAGTAATATACGGGAGAATGTATAGTTCATTCATAAATTTGAGTGATTTTTAAACTTTGCAACAGAACCGATGAAAATAATGACCGAGGAGGAATTCTTCTATGAGTGGGAATTCACATTACAATTATATAACAATAAAAGAACTTATCTTTATCCATGCCTATGTAACAGGGGAAGAAATCTCATCTTCACAAGCATTACAAATACTCAAACAGTTTGCTCCTGAAGAAATACCAGGTACAATCAGACAAACTCGTCGGTATCGTATACGGGAAAATGGAGAAGAATTGTTCGGATACTATAGACAGAAGCATCCCAAATTATTTGATAAACAAAAATTATACACGTATGAAGAGTTGAAACACCGAGCGGTGTACTATTGTTCTTCTCATTTGACGGCACATCTCTAATCTGTATATTTTGTTTTATTGGTGTTTATAACCCGATAAAATCGTTCGTTTTTTTGCGGAAAGTGAGAAAAACGGATGCTCAGATGCCTTTCTAACAAAAGAAAAAGACAAAGTGAATATATCTACATGCAAAAAGACGAAAACCTTGCATAGAAACTGATAAGAAGGTTTAAAAGATGACAGGTAAAATCATCGATAGAAAAGGGAAAGACATAAAAAGATAGGTGCATGTTGGGTATCTTTGCCCATCCCCTCGAAAAGGAGGAATAATAAAAATATAGCATGAAAGCCCTGATAAATAAGGGTTTTGTGTTACTTTTGAAATATATATTTCAAAACATATACAATTATATTGACATGTTTCAAATATTATTAAGTTGTATTTTTGAAACAAAAAATTCAGTTTTTTAGCTATATCAAAAAGTACACTTTTTGACACTGGGTACAACGTCTAAATAGCATAAGCTTATTCCCCCATTTCGGGGATTTGGGCAAAAACACCCATGTTTAAGCTACAAAAATATAATTTCACGTACCATACTGTATTTAAAAATAAATAACCAGAAACATCTTCACAAGGGTTGCGTCTTCTCTCCCTTCTCCGATACAATAGGCATATAGATTCTTTGCTCATTCCCCGAAAAAGGGGAATGACAAAAAAACGTATAGCATACGAAACAGAAAGGTGACTCTTACCATGGATCAACCTTTAGTCAATTTGCGAGTCGATTTTGCTTTCAAGCAATTATTTGGCTCAAGAGGAAATGAACAAATTTTAATGCAATTTTTGAACGTGATTTTAGCGTCTTCGCTCTCTTCACCGATTCAAACCTTACAAATAGAAGACCCGCACTTGCATCGAGAATATGAAAAGGACAAATTGTCCATTCTAGATGTATTAGCAACTTTAGACGATAATACCCAAATTTCTATTGAAATACAGCTCAATGACCAACATGATTTTTTAAAACGTAGTTTGTATTATTGGAGTCGCTTATATGCTTCTCAAATGCAAAAAGGTGGCTCTTATGATGCACTCAGAAAAACCATCACCATTAACATTTTAAACTTTCCTGTTTTCTCAGAATACGAAACATTCCATACAACAGGAAAACTGTGGGATATCGAGTTACAAAAGTTACTCGTAGACGATTTAGAATTACACGTAATTGAAATTCCAAAATTAATGGCACAATGGAAAGAAGAACAAGTAAATCCGTGGGAAGATTCCTTTGTGAGATGGTTGCTGTTACTATCCGCAAACGAAGATACACAATTAACGCATACACTGGAGGAGATCGCCATGAACCGAGATCCGATTTTAAAAGATGCGATGCAAAAGTGGGAAAAGATGAGTCAAGACCCTGCATTCCGTATGTCCTATGAGGCGAGACAAAAGGCTCTTATCGATGAAGCTTCTAAATATAAGTATGCAGAGAAAAAAGGGCGAGAAGAAGGAATTCAAGAAGGGAAAATCCAACTAATCCAGGGCATGCATAAAAATGGCATGGATATAGAAGATATTGCAAAGTTTACGAATATGGATATATCGGAAATACGCCATATTTTAGACAAGTAAAGTGTACGGTACACTTTTTCAAAAGGTTAGTTGTTCCACTGGAGATTCTAAACCTAAAGAACTAATATTTAAAATATGATTGAATATTCAGAAAAAATAGACTGAATGAACCTGTTTATGCTACACTTAGCGTAAACGGTTCTGTTGCAAAGTTTAAAAATCACTCAAATTTATGAATGAACTATACATTTTCCCGTATATTACTTAGCATTTATTCTGAATGATTGCATGTTAATTCACATTTTTTTAAGAAATTAAAACTTTGCAACAGAACCTTCATTGGTATCAGTTTGAACGCGACCATTTCGTTTACACTCTTGGCATTCATAGTTGTCTCGCTTCTTTACTTGCTTTCGTAACTGTTTCCATGCCCCACTATTATAAAATTGACGCGTCTGTTGTTTGGTATTCTTTCATCACTTGTTTCCCGTTTATTTTGTCCTTGGAAACGGACATTTTTTTACGTTTATTTTTATGTTCCTCATGTTATAGTGAAGGTACCCTAATTCCTGAGACTCACTTAGTCAACGGATATCTGTATTGCATACAAAAAGAGTTCTACTATCTTTCATGGATAATAGAACTCTTCTTGTTTTACATTACTCCGGCAGAGATTCGCCCATCGTTTTACGAATATACTATTTACTTGCTCTTGTTTGGTATTCTTTCGTTGATTTATATCCATCAACTTTCTTCTAATAACTCCTGAATCATTTTATTCATTCCACTTCTTCCAGCCGCTATTATCTGTTTGAGTGTACAATCATCCAATATCTCTTCCAGTTCTATCTCTAAATGTTCTAATGAAAATTCATCTGTGCAGAAATCCAGTTCTTCCTTGCCTAGTGCCGTCATAAACGCACCAATAATTACCACTTTTTCAAGCTTTGTTAGTTCCATCCTCTCTCCCCTTATCTTTTTTCATTAATAATACCTAATAGGTGTTTACTAATTTATATTCATTTATTTGGTATACAAAACCAAAATCAACAAATAATACGAAGGGATGAAGAACATGTGCTATGACTCGTGCATTGAATGACCCCAATTGGCTATTCTATCTCTTTGAAATGTATGAATATATGTGCTTCATCCCTTCAGTCACTTCACGAAGGATAAGGATCGTTCTGTATAATTCATAGTAAAAATAAATCACATTTTCTTTTGTTACAATTATGCAGTCGTTCTTTATTCCTTCACTCCAATATACACATATTCCACTTTAGGTTTCCTAACAGGAAATAGACTTCCATCCATACTGGCGTATCCTCTCTCATTTTGTCCTTGTCAAGGACATTTTTGTCGATTCCGTTGTATATTCCTCATGTTATAATAAAAATCTCTTAATCATATTTGATATCACATACAAATTATATCAAACCTTTCTGTTTCTCTATTTGCACAATTACTTATCATCCACAGTTGATGAGAGGTTCTGTTGCAAAGTTTGAAAAAACATAAATCCGTTTACAAAATACAGTTATCGTTTAAGAAATTCTGAATAGTTG
>NZ_JAEHBI010000103.1:0-5766 GCF_016483705.1 Bacillus cereus group sp. N6 | reverse complement strand
AATTTTCTATAATCGTAAAAGAATTCATTCAGCGAATGGTTACTTATCACCGGCTAAAAAAGAACGTATGTACGAATTGGAGGCTGCATAATTGAAATTATCTGTGTCTATTTTATTGACTTAATATCAAACCTACCATTATGTCATCATCTTTCACACATTTTAGGAAAGAGAGTTCTCTCAATAAATTTGTTAAATTTCTGTTAGTAGCTTAAACTTTTTTCTCTGTGCAGGGGTTAATTCTTTTTCAACATACCAATCAATAAGTAAATCAATTATTTCGTAATTATATTTAGTATTAGTAATTTTCATAAGCGCCTCAAGCTCTTCTTTAGATTGATTTGAAATTTTAATACTGCCCTGTTGGTTTTTGAAAACTTTTTTTTCCTGTAGCCTTTGTTGTTCTTTTATCGTTGTTTGTTGTATTCCTTGCGCATCCTCTGACGATTGATAAGCTTGTTCGGGAGTAAAGTTCTTTCTATTTAATAAACCCAAATTTTTTATTTCTGTCATGTTATAGACCCCCCTTTAATTTTTCGAATAATTCAATACGAGATAATAATTCATCACTAATTTTTTTGTATAAATCAAGTACACTTAAATCATGACGATCTCTTTCAGTAATACCGTTAACATCAAATCTTTTAATACGTTCCATTTGTGGGACTATATTTTTAAATACGTTTTCTTCACCGAAAACTTCACGAGCATTTTCCATAATATATTGATCCACTTTACCGTTATTTTTTAATAATACGGGCAGAATACCTACGACTTCAATATCAAGGCTGTATTGTTCTTTTAATTTTACGAGTTCATTAACGTAGTTTTCAGCGCCAGTAAGAGATCTTTCTTGTGTCTGCAGTGCAATAAGAACATAATCCGAAGCCACTACTGCATTTTTTGTGACTTCAATCGACATAGGTGGAACGTCAATAAAAACGTAATCATATTTATACTTAATTTTTTCAAGCAAATTTTTAAAATAATAATCTTCCTCTATTTCTGAAGAACAAAATTTATATAGAAATTTTGCAAAATCTTGAAAATCCACATAGGATGGAATTAAGTATAAATTTTCCATGATCTCAACTTCTAACCCATCTAAACTTCCTTCTTGTATGCCTTTCATTAAAGTTTTCTCAATAGTTACTACTTCATCAGGATTTAAGATAGATTTTGTTAACATAAGAGATTTTGTTGCATTACTTTGTGGATCCAGGTCAACAAGTAATGTTCGCTTTCCTTTCTTTGCAAACTCATACGCATTTAATACGGCATTAGTTGTTTTACCAACGCCACCTTTATAATTCCCGACAGTAATTGTAGTTGTCATATATACCACTCCATTTAATCTTTTAAATTTCTATATATCCCTATTTCTATAAAATCCACATAAATAATAGGGATATATAGAAAAATAAACTTATAGAAATAGGGATATTTCTATAAGTTTAACCAAATTATATCAGTGATATTTTTTTATTGCAATAGCATAGTAGACTTATTTTAAAAATACTTTATCCTCTCACACTAAAGGATAGGAGACATATGATTTATTATAAAACATATGATTGATGGAGAAAATTAAGGAGGAAATATATAAATAAAAAATCGAGAAAATAGGGAAGTATAGAAATATAGAAAAATAGAAATATCCCTAAATCCCTATTTCTGATTATAGAAATAGGGATTTAGGGATATTGATTGAGTTTCTTTGATGATTGTTGTTTACAAATAAAAAAACTTGTTGTAACGTTATAGACAACAAGTTCTTCAACACTATACGATTTAGTTTAATAATGTACATAAAAAGTTCATAAGAGTTTGTAGAATATATAAATTCTATAAAGGATAAAAATAAAAAATAGAACGGCTGTCTAATTGAGATTTCTCAGGTCTCAATCGCACAGAGGAAGTAAATCTGCTGCTCACATCTCTACTTCTTAGTGAATACAATTTGCTACCAACATCTTGTATTCAATTTACGTCACTGCCAAACCAGTGAGTAAACATCCTTAACCGTTCTAATTAACTATATCTATTTTTAGTATAGTTAATTAGAGTGAAATTGTAAAGATAGAAATCTTTATTTAAGTTTGTGAAAATATAGATTTTTCTGCCTTTATATTTAATTTGAGGGTGTTTATTTATTTGGGTGAGCAGTGATATAACTGCTCACCTTTTTTGTTGTGAAAAATTAGTAAAAAGGAGGTTCGACATGAATACAGTACAAAAAGTAATTCAGCTTATTTTGCATAAAGGATTACGAAAATATAAAGCGAAAAACTCTAAAGCAGGACTAGTTGCAGTAAAAACACAAGAAAAATTTGAAGGCAAAGTTTTGAATGATAAAAAAAATAAGAAAGGTTCTATCTTTATTGCTCGTAAGAAAGACGATTTAAGTGCAAAGTTTGGGACACGTGGCGTAGTATTATCGTCCGAAGAAGCCGTATTGGATCATGTTGGATACGCTTCTCACTGGACACCGAATATATATAATTTTGGTACGTATAGCGAAAAAGGTCTTCGTACAATTGTTGGACATATGGAAAAAAATTTACAACAAATCAATTGTTTTGTTATTGATATTGACTCTAAATCATTTCCTATAACAGCAATTAATGATGTTGCACTAAATGCAGGTTTCGGTGTACCTACTATGATTATTGAAACTACTAAGGGATTTCAAGTATATTACGTATTAAATCAAACAGTGTATGTTACGAATAATAAAAACTATATTGCTATTAAATCAGCAAAAAGAATTTCTCAAAACCTAAGAGAAATGTTTGCTGAATTTTTGCCAAATGTAGATTTAACATGTAATCACTTTGGCTTCTTTAGAATGCCTTCAAAACAAAATATTGTAATGTTTTTTGAGGAAAATGTGTATACATTCAAGGAGTTACAAGAATGGAGTAAACGTCAAGACGACAACAAAGGAAAAGAGTCATTTTATAATATAATAGAGGGGCCGTTTGCTAAAAATAAACCTGTAAATCAACCGAAGCAGATTGATGAATTATGGTTTAAACAAGTTATTAATTGCACTAAAGTATCACAAAAACAAACAAAGGCAGGGCGAAATAACGCCATTTTCACTCTGTCTTTAGCTTGCTTTCAGAGTCAGGTAGCCATCAAAGAAACAATAGATATGATGGATCAATTTAATAGCAACCTAGACCAACCTCTAGACCATACAGAAGTTAGAGGGATAGTGATGTCTGCGTACTCTGGAAAATACCAAGCAGCACATAAAGATTATATAGAACGTTTATTACAACTATATGAATTAAGTGGGAAAACTTCAACTTTTCGTGCACCTTCAATATTGTGGAAAAAGCATAAAAAGCAGCGCAAGGATCGTGTACGTAGTCATTGGTACGAGTGGGAAGCTGATATTATTAAGTTTTTATCTATAAATTCAAATAATAAACCAGTGCTGTACTTCACACAATCAGAACTTTGTGAAGTACTTAACATTCCTCGTAGCACCCTAAATAAAGTGTTAAGAAAGAGCACGAAAATCTATAAAACAGTTGAAGGAAAAGGTAAACTAGCACAAACGGGATTATCTACAATGGGGATGTTGATAGCATTTGCTTTAAAAGAAACAGGACGAAAAAAAGAGAGCTATTCAAACTACTTACGAGGAATATTTCCTAAAATAGAGAATATATTAGCCCAAGCAAAAATTAATAACGTCATGGTGAGAGAAAAAACACTATATAGCATATCAGAAGGCCTACCTGCAGGTTGATTTTTAATTGTACACTCTGCCAATACATAAAAAATATCTACGATACAGTTTCTTTTTGAGCGTTTATCTTTTTGGTGCTGTTTTTATATTATTTTGGTATGTGAAATTTTATAGATAGGTTAGGGGGCTATATAGTTGTTTTAAAAGATTATTATTTCGTGATAGCTTTTGAGGGGGATAAGACTTTTATAGATACTTTTACTTGTAGAAATTTGAATAATGGACTATATAGGTTTGAGAATTATAATTGTGCTATCTTTATCAAATACTAACGGTTAATTTATTAAACTTAATATAATAGTTATTGTTTTTGGAATACAATTAGGATAGGTGATACTTCACTGTAATGAAGTATTCGAAAAAACTACTTTTTCTTACAAGATGTAAAGGACATTGAATGAGTACTAACAAGATTATAAAAGTTTTGATTATTGGATAAAATACTTGTAGTTAAGTGGTATGGAACAAAAGGAGTGGTGAAGATATGTAAATTAATATTCCTCTAAAAGGTTTAGTGGATGTGCAATGTAAAACCGAACAATCTGTTTGGTTTTACATGTTTTTATGTCTAAAGACGGAATAAAGTTATCAATGGATTTAAATTCTGTAGGAAAGGGAAAAAAGTGAATATAATTTGACGATAAAGAGTAAAGATATATGTAAGATAAAGATTACAAAACATGTTGTGAAATCTTTATCTACAAGGTAGAAATCATTATGGATATGAGAGGTATTTTTAAAATTCTATATAACATTACTACAAACTATTGTTAATGGTTGGATCCCCCTCCTAGTCTATTATTTGTATAGATATCTATTACTAAACATGCTGTAACCATTTTTTACGTAGGCGAGTTAAATCACAGAGTTTTCGAATATCAATTGGAGGAACAAAACTTTTTCTTAATAAGTCTATATTGAAGTATTTCATATAAGTTCTTTGTCATTGTAGGAAAAGTGCGGATTTCTTTGATAAGTTCTCCATCTGATGAACAAATGTAAGTACAAACCACAATTTCTTGTTGATGACTATCAAGTCCAGCACAGTGAGAATGTAATGTTTTCAAATATAAACCTCCTAATTAGATGTGAGATGAAAGAAAAAATTAGAAATTAAACATTTTTCTTTCTGTTAACAAAGAGATGTTCTAATCATAGAATTATTTCTTTCAGTTGCCTTTACGGGGTTAGCCTACGATCAAACAGTACGTACTAAACATCAAAATAATAGATGGTTGATAAAAAACAGTCACATCCCACATGAAAAGGGGTGTGACTGTTAAATCATAATTGTTTCCTTTTTTCTTCTTACATTTTCTAATTATAAAAGAATCAAAAATTTCATATCTAACAAAGTAATTTGCATTATATAGAAGTGGGGACTTGTATATAATGCTTCTACACGAGTTGACTTTTGCCGTCTAATTCCATCTACACAGCATACAATATCATATCCCTTGTTGACTAAAATGATAAAAGCGATATCGGTTGATATTAATGCTGAATATGTTAATTCAGATTATACAAGTCAAAGCTGTCTGAAATGCTCTAAAAAGAACAGGGTACAAGATAAAAAATACAAATACTCCTATAGAATTGAAGCACTTTTTAATATCGTTGGGTGGATGAATATTCGCTATCCAGATTTGATTGATGCTAATAGTACATCAGCCTGCAATGGATTTAAAAAATATTTTTTACTACGATATATTAAAATTAGAAATTAAATTTTACACACCCTTTTTTACACAGAAAATTCATAACAGTTTACAAATAAATTATTATATAAAGTTAAACGATACAAGATAACATTTTTATTGCTCTTATATTAGGTTCTTTTTTTGTAACCATGTATATATTTCTCAAGGAGGGATATATACATGGTTACAAAAAAGGTAACTACTCAGCTTTTTCAGACAAAAAAGTAGGCCAAATACATGTTTCCGATTTGAAAACATGAAAAAAAATACTCCAATAAGAGAAAGAATCTATATAAAATAGAG
>NZ_JAEHBI010000102.1:0-5797 GCF_016483705.1 Bacillus cereus group sp. N6 | reverse complement strand
CTCAGTATTTACAAATGAGAGGCATATGAAACTAGTAAAATTAAAAAAGCTTCCGTGAGGAAGCTGAGTAGTTACATTCAAAGATTATTATAGATCTTCTCCAATAATCCTTACTTCTCGCTCTAACTTCACGCCAAATTTCTCTTCAACAGTCTTTTGTACAAAGTGAATTAAATCGATGTAATCTTGTGCTGTTCCGTTATCAACATTCACCATAAATCCAGCGTGTTTTAAAGAAACTTCCACTCCGCCAATTCGCTTACCTTGTAGTCCTGATTCTTGAATCAATTTACCAGCAAAGTTATTTGGTGGACGCTTAAATACACTACCACATGAAGGATATTCTAGAGGTTGTTTTGATTCACGTTTAAACGTTAAATCATCCATTTTTTCTTTAATTTCTTCACGCACACCTTCTTGAAGCTCAAATCTTGCTTCAAGAATAATGTAATGGTTGTTTGCAAATACACTCTTACGATATCCAAATTCAAATGCTTCTTTCGTTAAAGTACGTAACTCTCCATCACCTGTCATTACGACAGCTTCTGTTAATACAAACGATACTTCACCGCCGTATGCGCCAGCATTCATATATAAAGCTCCACCAACTGAACCTGGAATACCACAAGCAAACTCAAGACCCGTTAAATTATGATCTAATGCAATACGTGATACATCAATAATTGCTGCACCACACTGTGCCACAATCGTCGTTCCTGTTACAGTCACATCTGTAATGTGAATTAAACTTACGGTAATCCCACGAATTCCACCATCTTTAATAATGACATTCGATCCATTTCCTAAAAACGTAACTGGAATATTATATTCGTTAGCATATTTGATAACTTCTTGAATTTCATCATAATTTGTCGGCGCAACGAACACATCTGCTTTTCCACCAACTTTAATATGCGTATGATTCTTTAACATTTCATCTTGTTTCACATGACCTTCAGGCAATACCGTACTTAAATATTTATAAACCTCTTGCATATTCATTTTACGATTCCTCTATTTCTATATTCTTTTTATCCCGTTATACGGGCCCATAATATCCCCACATACATGAACGAACCTAAAGTGGTGGATACAGTGTACCCAAAATCAATTCGAGACACCTATAAACCTCTTAATTTATAAGAGGTGCCACTCATATTAAAATATATATTGCATAATAAAGCAACCCAAATGGGCTACTAAACTTGACATGTCATCAGAAAGACAACAATTTGTAAAATATATTACTTTTTCAAAACACTATCCTTCAGTATCTTACTATACCATACGAAAATAAAGTGGTATTTTTTTGTAATCTTTACTTTATTTTCATCAATAAAAAAGATGCTTTTACCTATGTAAAAGCATCTTTTTTATTACTTATTATAATTTACTTTTCGTTCTCTTCTTTTTCCTTATCAAACCATAATAGCTCATCGTCATCAACTTCACCATTATAATTGATTAGAATCTCTTCTCCCGCTTTTATATCTTTGTAAGCAAAGAAGTTAAACGTGTGATTCTCAAAGACAATATCATACGTTGCATTCGGATTATATGCATGATTAAATAACATGCCGTATCCTAAAAGGAATGCTGTATGATTTACCCCATACTCAAATGCGTAGTCAGCAAGTAACGTTTTCTCAATGTGTTCATGCTGTTCATTCGGATAAGAGATAACTGGTGCTGTGTGAATCAACTCACCCTTTTTAATATCACGAGTTGCAAATACCCCTCTATTAAATTCTCCATCACTAAGTTCAGAAGTCTTAACTTCGATCATATGCGTCACCTATATAATTCTTTCTTTGAAGTATTTTATTCCGCTATTTGCGGGGTTCAACTAATAATCAGTAGCGTATAGCCCCACTAATTAAAGTCTCAGTTTATCTCCTTAAGCTTGGCAGAAAACGCGCAGAAAAGCAATTAAATTACTACCAAGTATTCATTTAAATGAAAAAAGAGCACACATGGTGTGCCCTTTTTAAGAGATATTACTTTTCTAAAATATTTTCTAGCAACTTCACTTGCTCGCTAACAGTATGCAACGTCTTCACCGACATATCATTTCGATGTTTTTCTTCTTCCACACTTGCTAACACTTCTTCCGTAGCCGCAGAAGTTTGCTGAATTACATTAGAAGCATGTGTAACATCCTTTACGATATTCGTCGTTTTAACCTGCAAGTTTTCTTGATGACCAACAATCTCTCTCATTACATCATTAATTGCATCAATAAACTTCCCTAAATCCGTTACATTTGTTAAAACACTTGCTAGCATTTCATTACATTCTTCTTGTACTTTTTCTGATTTTTCTACCTGTACTTCCACTTTACTTGCCTGATTACTAAACTCCTTCAAAATACCTTGAATTCTCCCCGCAGAGCGATTTGATTCTTCGGCAAGCTTTAATACTTCATTCGCTACAATAGCAAATCCTTTTCCATGCTCGCCTGCTCTTGCCGCTTCAATATTTGCATTTAAAGCTAGCAAACTCGTCTGACTTGAGATATTCGTTATTACATCTACAATTTCGTTGATTTGCTTCGACTGCATCATTAAATCTCTAAATATAATTCCTGATTGTGAAACAACATCATTTAAACTTCTCATATTCGCTTCAAAATTTCGCAAAGTATGTACACTACCCTTTGAAATCTCTAAACTTTCATCAACACGAGTCGATGCATTTCTTACTTGCGAAATGATTTGTTCAATATTCCCTTCCATATCGTTCAATACTTCTACTGAACGTGACATCATCTCTGATTGTGATTGAGTGCCAACTGCCACCTCTTCAAAAGCAAAATTAATTTCACTCATCGACTCCATCGATGTATTCATATTTTGTCTTAAGTGATTGAAATTACTATCTAGTTTCCCAACCGTTTCCTCAATCAGTCTTTGCGTTTCTTCTAGCTCCTGAGTTTTCCTCATTACTTCTTGCTTCTCATCACTTAAACGAGCTAACAAATTAGAGCCAATCTTCGTTACGCCCCACATTGCAATCGTTACGATCGCTAACAAGCTTGCGAAGTTTGCAGCTTCAGATGCCGCTGTATAAGCAAAAAATTGCTCCGGCCAATAACTACAAAGAATAAATGTGATAATAACCGCCACTCCGCCGAGAATGATAACGAGACGTTCACTTAAATAAATAAGTGAAACTGCTAATGTAAAGTAGACCATTTGAAATACAGCCGGACTTTCATTAAAAGCTTGTACCATAATGAAAGACATAATAAGCAACATAAATGTCATGATATATTTATACATCGCTTCCATGCTTTCTATAAAAGTAAACAGCGTTCCAAATACAACAACTGAAATACCACAAACCCAAAACGCTATTGCTCTCTCTGTAAAAATATATCCGTAATACCCAATCGCGATTATTCCAAGAAAGAAACTACAAATCGTAATGAACAGCAATAAATGATTTTTCTGTGATTCTTTCTCCAGGTTAGAAAAACAAGTTCTCTTTAACCACTCCATATATGAAGCCCCACCTTCTACTTATACATATAGATTACTTCAGCTTAAATACCGCACTTACTGGGTTATGATCGCTATTTTCAAACTTTAAATCTTTCCCTTGTACATTTACAATTTCCACATTCGGTGAAACGATAAAACCATCAATAATCGTGACAAAGTTTTCACCTTCCACATACTTCTTCACATCATCTCTCACCGTCATAACAGACGGATCTACAGCCCACTTAAAGCCACCATCAGTAAAGTCCTTTGGTAACCCTACTAACCACTCAGGACGCTCTTTCACAAACTTCGGATCACTTAACTGAGCGTTCGAAAGTAATTGATTCCAATCTCCGCCCATTATTACGTAATCACCATTTTCATAATGCTTGTTCATATATTCTTTTAAAAACTCTACTTGCTGTTTTCTAATTTTCCCGCCTTCATCATACGCAGACAAATGTAAATTTACGAGTCTCACAAACTTCCCATTATTAACAGGTATCTTATGCTCAACAATCGCTCGATCTAAATCAAACAAACGCTTTGGCCAAGGTTCCATTCCAGGAAGCTGGAACCTCTGCGCTGCTTGAACTGTATATTTAGAAAACGTACTTAATCCAGCCTCCGCATATCCCATTGGACTTGTAATTGGTACAGGGACCCATTTTGTATCATAGTTCTTTCCGAACGACGAAGCATAATCAGGTAATCCTTTTTTCAAAAATTCATGCCCATTTACATCAAAAGATCGCATTGATTTTATATCAACTTCTTGTAATAACGTAAAATCACTATTCTCATTTTGTAAAAACGAAAGCATTTTCTTTAAATTCGTTTCCGTTTGCTCTTTACTACTTGAACCAGAACCTTTTCCACCATCCATAAAGAAGTCTTGATCCTTATCTAATCCAGCATATCCAATATTAAATGTTGTAACTTTAAATTCATTTCCAAGCGCTAACACGCGTTCCTTATTATTTTCCACCTTCAAACTTATAACATTAGCCGGCTGTTCTTTTGTAAGTGTCATATACGCTAAAAAACCACCTACAACTCCCACCCCTACTAAAATACATATAAGTACTATTTTTAATAATTTTTTCAAACGAACGACTCCTTTTCTAAAACTACCAATTTTACTTTTCTTTATTTTCAGTTAACTGAAGCGAATGACAGACATACGAAACATTTTATCATATCAAAAACCTTATATCACTATATTTAGTTTATAAGTATAAATTATCTATCTTAAACCATCACATACATACAAAACAGCTCCACTTCTTCACTGGAAATTCTACGCAATTTTTAGTACACTATATGTAATAATCATAGGCGATGGAGTTCGCCATAACTGCTGCTTAGCTAATGACTCCTACCAGTATAACTACTGGTAGGAGTCTATTTTTTTGAGCAAGCTATTTAAAGAGGTGAAGAAATTGATTTATATTATCGTTGGCATAGCCGGTATATTAGGAGCCCTTTCTCGCTATTATTTAGGTCTTACTATTCATACTTCATGGAATCATTCATTTCCGCTAGCTACATTGCTCATCAACTTACTCGGCTGCTTCTTATTAGCGTGGCTGACTACCTATATCGCTCGGAGAAACATCTTGCCTTCAGAAATTATCACAGGCATTGGGACTGGATTCATCGGTTCCTTTACGACGTTTTCAACATTTAGTGTAGAAACTGTGCAACTAATCCATCTTTCTGAATGGGGTACGGCTTTCTTATATGTATCATGCAGCATACTTGGTGGTCTCATTATGTCTGGTCTTGGCTATACACTAGGTGATTTCTTAATTAAGAAACATCTTACGGAAGGTGATCACTTATGATAGAAGCTTTATTAGTGGCAACAGGTGGATTTTTCGGTGCTATTACACGATTTGCAATTAGTAATTGGTTTAAAAAAAGAAATAAAACTTCCTTTCCAATTGCTACATTTCTCATTAATATAACAGGCGCGTTTTTACTCGGATATATAATTGGCAACGGAGTCACTACAGGTTGGCAATTATTATTAGGTACTGGATTTATGGGTGCCTTTACGACGTTTTCAACATTTAAACTAGAGTCCATTCAGCTCTTCAATCGTAAAAACTTTGGCATACTATTTCTATATTTAAGTGCTACTTATATTATTGGTATCCTTTTTGCATTCCTTGGAATGAAACTAGGCGGAATATAAAAAAAGAAAGCGACTCTTATCAGTCGCTTTCTTTCCAGGCTGTGGAGAAAGTCTTCTCCACAGCCTGTTTTTGTGTCTGAACCTCTTTTTATGTGTCAACACTGATAAAAAG
>NZ_JAEHBI010000101.1:0-5875 GCF_016483705.1 Bacillus cereus group sp. N6 | reverse complement strand
ATGACTATGAAATAGGAGGAATTGAACGTGGCTTTGAGCGACAAATTAGAGAAAGTCAAACAAGAACACAATTCATTAGTGATGAATACAAGCGAACAAATCAATTACAGGGTGCGCATGTCGGAGATCGAACATCAGAACGAACTGATTGCACAGCGTATCGACCAATTAGCCGAAAGTATCGAGAAGAACAACAAGCTCGTGAGCGAGCAAATACTCTCCGTCAGCAGAATGAACAGAAAAAACAACGAGAACTTGAACAACAAAGTCGAGCAATTGAAAGAAGCGGACCAAGCCTTGAGAGATAATTTGAGGGAAACGCTAAACCACTATTTTCAGCAAATGAATGAGAGTGTTGGGAAGAATTTTGAGAAAAAGACAGATAGACTTGTTACGGATTTTTATCAAAAAGTACATCAGATAGAGCAAAAAACAAATGAAGTGCAAACTATGCGGATCAAGACAAAGAAAATTGAGGAAGTGTGTGTATCTGTCGTACAAGTCTTGTTATATGCTCTGATTGCAGTAATTATGGTGACAGGGTTAAAGTGGGGGATTTGGAACGTATTGGGAGTATCCAAGTTATATGAAAAAGTGTCACAAACATTTGAATGGGGTTGGCTTGTGATGGCGATTCTAATAGGTGTGATTGGACTTGGTGCATTTATTTTTGCTTTTACGTTTGTAAAAGAGAAAACCAATGATCGTAGTTTTTGAAAGAGTATATTCAAAATTTCTATAATAGTTATAAAACAAATTGGTATACAGAACTAATTTTGGGAATGTTTTTCTATTATTTTTAAACAATATTTAAATGGTATAATGATAGACAAAATCTTGTAGAAAATAAAAAACTCCCTCGAAGCCTAGGAAACTTAAGGGAGTTTTTTATCAATATACAGAATGGAGTTATTCTTTTTTTAGAGTATTATATTCTAAGTATTTATTCTATCATATTGAATAGACTCCTTCTACAAATAAGGAGTGGAAAAATGAGTGAAAAGATTGTTAATTTTGAGCAAGCTGAAAGAAATGCTAGAAAAAGAGATTTAGAAATTGAAAGTGAAAAAATTCGAGAGTTATATAATGATGTTGCAGAAGTTGAATTAGAAAAAGCTATGGAAACTATGGCTAAAGCTACTGGTAAAGAACTTTACATAGGTACTAAAAAAAGTCCTCAGTCGAGAGTGAGGTTTGCTCAAATTTTGCAAAGTAATTATGAATTTTTAAGAGAAAGGGAATATTTTACAGCTAAAGAAAAAGCATTTTTAATTGATATTGTTTCTTCGATTGCTTTTAATTCTAACTGTATTGTTGATGATGTGAAATCAAAAAATCCAGTTCCATTGAATATTTCAGGACTTGCAAAAAAAATTGGATTAACACGAGCGAATACAAGTCTTTCAGTAAATTCTTTGGTTAAAAAAGGGATATTAGCGAAAGCTGAAAGTGGAATTGAAGGAAATAATGCAAAAGCTTATTCATTATTTGTAAATCCGCATATTATTTATGCAGGAGATAAAGATAATGTAAATGAAGCACTTAAAGCAATATTTTATAAAGCTATGAAAATGAAAATATTGAAAGAGTTACCAGATAAATTATTTTAAGATTGACAATTAGTCAATCTTATTTTTTTACTCATTTTCGTGTGTATTGTTTTCGATACGAATGTGTATTGTTTTCGATACACACGAAAAACGTCATAAACCTAGTTATATCAACCCTTTATACCATTTTTAAAACTATCTCTCTTCTCACTCTATATATAAAGGCTTTTCACTATACAATAGTCGAGTAGTATTTTTTGAGAAAAACGCTCAAAAAATCTCCACTCTTCTGCTATTGCATAGTGAAATTCGGCAGGTGTTAGCATGTCGCCAAGCCGAACATACCAAAAACAAGGATTTGGGTAGTACGACTTGGATAAGCAATTGTACCTGCCGAACCGCCTATTTTATCGTTCGAAAACTTCACTTATTTTAGAAATAGATACGTAAAACCTGGGGGCTAGCCCCCACCCCCCCCAGCCAGCACTTACACCCAAAAACAAGGAAAACCATTTTAAAAGGAACTGAGCACCCCTTGCTTGAATAAAAACAGACAGGAATTAAATTGTAAGCAGGGGGTGCTCAGTTGGAAAAAGCATACTGGAATCATGAAGTGGCGGAACGTTTACAAATGGGCAAAAGTACATTACGTCGTTGGTGTTTGGAGCTTGAAAAACAAGGATATATATTTTCAAAAGGGGAACAAGAGAGTAGAGCTTTTACAGAGCGGGACGTGCTCATATTAGAAAAAATAAAAGAATTACAAAGCGAAGGCCAAAAGCTAGAACCTGCGATTAAACAGATAATAAGTGAGCAAGAACAAGTCTTGCCCACTCCACAGAGCACCCCTCGCTCAGTAGATATAGATTGGCAAGCAGAGAGAGCACAATTGAAACAAGAATTATTGGCGGAAATTAAACAAGAATTGCAGCGTAATGAGCAACGTATTTTTCATAGATTAGAAGACCGAGATCAATTACTTATGCAATATGTTCGAGAAATGCAGGAAACAAAAAAGGTAATGATAGCCACCCAACAAAAAAAATGGTATCAATTTTGGAAATGAAAAGAAATTAATAGAGTTTTTTATAAATACAAAAGATCACTTAGAAAAGTGATCTTTTGCACCTGAATGGGTTCAACTAGTAAGAAGGCCGTATATACTAGTTAAACTGTTTAGAGTGTAAACAGTTAAGAAAAGGTATACAACATGTAGTGCTGTATACCTTTTCTTATGCTTATTTTTGGTTTTTTATACCAAGAATAAGCATAAGAAATTAAATATGTTTATACAGGATTTTATGCAAAAAAAGGGAGTCTTGACGAATTCTAGGGAAGCCAAAAGCTTGTTAAAACGGGAATGTATGAAATGTTGTATATAGAGTAGATACGTGGAAAAGTAAAAACCCTTGGGAGAGTAAGGAGAAGCCAAGGGATTTTCTACCGATAATGATACGTTATGTTAACTAATCATGAATCTTTATACAAAACAAAAAGACGAGAATATGCTCGTCTTTTTGTGCGCAAATGATAAGAAAGTTCGTGAAAGTTTTACTTCCCCCAACAATAATATAACCCATATTTTGGGTTTTTATACCAAAATGTGGATTATACATCCTTTTCTTTTTTGGTAAGAGCCTGGCTGGAGGTTTAGGGGTTAGTCCTCACGATCTACGTATTTTTAAGTGATATAATTATTGACTGTAGTTTGAAATTGCTACATGAGGTTTAAAAATTTTAATTACACGCTCATCACCTTCAAAACGCATTATATTAATAATAAGTTTCTTTTGGTATATTAAGCAAAAATTTACAAAAATAGTCCAAATTCCTTTTTATTTTTCCTTATATCGATATGCAACACTTGTTAGTACACCTGTTTTTATCAACAAGTGTTGCAATATATATGTATACCATATTTCACAAAAATAGGACATTTTTGTGACTTCCTTGTACTCTTTATGTATATGTTATTTATACCAAAAACAGAACGTTTTTTGTATGTGATACCTTTTATGGACAACACTAAGAAATATTTATTATTTATTCATTTCTGGAATCCTTCTCTTTCATTGCACAAGTGTTATATTTTTTGCACTAGAACTCGTTTGGGCATCTTTAACTCGGGAAGGTGTCTTTTTGATTTTAAACATAATCGAAACACTCTTTACATATAGTACATTACTCCTGTTATGTTATACAATCGCTCCATACAAAAAAGCAATCCAGTCCATCCTGGATTGCTTTTTCTTTTTATCTCACTCAAAATGGTACCCCTACCATCTCAATTACACCTGTGTAAGAAGCATAGCTATTAACTCTAATTGAACAAAATGCAAATTGCAATGAACAGATATCTGAATTTATTGCAACAAATGTAAATAATAATAAAACCTTTAATATTTTAGCAACTCCCGTTCGGATAACTGCTGATAATGAAGTTGTTGCTTCTAGATTAACAAATGTTTCATTTCCCTGCAAATAGGTTTATTCTATATTGGGTGCTTTTGTCCAAATTCCTAAAATAGGGGAATTAGTTGAATTTATACACTACGTCATAAAGTGTACTTTTTGACGTAGCTAGAAAACTAGGATTTTTCGTTTCAAAAATACAACTTAATAACATTTGAAGTATGTCAATCTAATTGTATATATTTTGAAACGTATATTTTTTAAAAGTAACAAAAAACTTTTATAAATAAGAAGTTTTCGCGCTATGTTTTTACCCATCCCCTTGAAAAAGGGGATGGATAAAAACACCCTTCATTGGCATTATCTATAAGGGAGGAAAAATAAATCAATGAACTAGCTGAGCAATTAAAATTTTAAATGATAACATTTAGTTTAGATCTCCAATTGTATAATGATAAAAAAGTAAAATTACCAGTTAGATTTTTTTAGACTGTATCAATTTAATACAGTCTTTTCTTATGTGCTTTATTGATTATTTAAGTGTCACGAAAAAATGTATTAAACCTAGTTATATCAAGGTATCTACATGGTTTTTGTAATTGTTCTTTATTATCACTATTATTAAAGGAACAGGTAGTATTTTTGGCTTTGCTCCATCCTTGCAAAACTTTTTTCGGCTGGTTTTTAACTTTCGCCAAGCCGAACAGACCAAAAACAAGGTTAAGTTGCTCGACTTGGACTAGCAATTGTACCAGCCGAACCACCCAGATCCATCGTTCTAAACAATTCGCTTATTCCATATTCAGTTACGTTAAGTTCCTGGGGGCTAGCCCCCAAACCCCCAGCCAGCACTCACACCCAAAAACAAGGAGAAAACCTTTTTGATTTCTCCATTTATAAGTGCACCTATAAACGCTGGAAAATGCTATGAATACTTATTCATGTCAGGTTGACATAATGTTTCATTATCGGTAGCTAGTATAAAAAATAAAATTAAAAAACTATCGATCAAATATGTTATTTGATCGATAGTTTTAGGTTAAAGAATCGGTGGTTCCTTAACTGCAATTCCAATTGGCCTAGATCCAACAGAAATAGTAGCAATGACACCATTGTTTGATCCATCTATTACGGATACTGTATTGGATCCGGCATTTGCAACGTAAATATAATTTAATTCTTGATCTACACTTATTCCTTCTGGACCAGATCCAACAGAAATAGTAGCAATGACACCATTGTTTGATCCATCTATTACAGATACTGTAGTACCCATACTACCATCACCACGATTAGCAATATAAATACGATTTGTAGCTATATTAACACTTATTCCTTGTGAAAGCAATCCAGCAGATACAGTAGCAATCACTCCATTATTTGATCCATCTATTACGGATACTGTACCGGATGCGGAATTTACAACATAAATTTTATTAGTAGCTTCATTTACTGCTATTCTTGCTGAACCAGATCCAACAGATACAGTAGCAATAACACCATTGTTTGATCCATCTATTACGGATACTGTACTGGATCCGAAATTTGCAACGTAAATTCGATTAGTAATTTTATTTATATCGATTCCTTCTGGTTTAATTCCAACCGAAATAGTCATAATGATATGATTGGGCGTACCCGCAATAACAGAAACGTTATTAGAGTTATAGTTAGTCACATAAATATTATTCGTGACAGCCGGCCCAGTCCCGCCAGTACCACCAGTAGCTCCGGTTGCGCCTGTAGGCCCAGTAGCTCCCGTTACGCCTGTGGCTCCGGTTGCGCCTGTAGGCCCAGTAGCTCCCGTTGGACCTGTAGGCCCGACACCGCCCCCGTCTGAAACAGCGGAAGTTGTTGTGACTAAAGCTGCTAAAATATTAAGAATTTGATTGCGTGTGACATTTGTCATAATG
>NZ_JAEHBI010000100.1:0-5982 GCF_016483705.1 Bacillus cereus group sp. N6 | reverse complement strand
TTATATTCCCTTCAAATACACATTGCTTCTGTGCATTATATATAACCATATAACTCTTACCCATACTAATATCAAACGCAATGACGTGTTTCATACAGTTCCTCCCGCTATACATGTTTATATACTAAAGGTTGAAGTTTTCACTTCATTCTTATCGACTCCCATTTCTTATACACGATCTCAAGGACCAACATACTAAAAACTGATTTCAATAAGAGATAAGTGAAGACGGCCAGTTTTAAAAACGGATTCAAGATCCCAAAGGCGACGCGACCGTTTCTTCACTTCTACTATAAAAAAATAGTAGTACAAAACCAATGCCTTGGTCTGTACTACTAATCTTAGTATGTTTTAGAAATTCATTTTCCTTTTTTAAAGCCTGGATTTCTCTTCGTAAAGAACGTAGTTCTGCCATATCAGTTCCCTCACTATCGAGAAGTGGAGAAGAATATTTCTTTATCCATGCATTTAGGGTTCCGTTCCCTAGGTCAAATTCTCTTTGGATACTGGAAATTGTACGCCCTTCTTTAACCACCAATTCTACACATTGTTTTTTAAACATTTCATCATACTGTTTTTTCATCTGAAACACCTCTTATATAGAATAATTTATCTCTATACTGTGTTCCAGTTTTACTGTACCACCTCAAAATCATGCAAGTTGTTAAAGAGGTAGTTATTAAAATAAATGAACTAAATGATGAATATGACTACTTTATCGAAACAATGGAAAGAGAAGATCTCTATGAATTTATCGATGCAGGAGCACGAATAGCTAGCTTAGAATCTGAAGAAGATATAACAGAAGAATGGCGGGAATGGTAAAAAACTGCATACTTGGTGTCTAAGTTTACTCCTTCATAAAACTTTGTCCCTTATTCTCCAATTGGAAAATAAGGGACAAACAAAGCCAACTCCAATAGAATCAAATACTAAGATATATTAATTTTTTCATTCAAACTAATAATATGATTAGATGTTTTTCTAAGTTCTTCTTCTCTAACTAAAATTAATCTACTTCCCAAACTCATTTCTCTAATCCATTACCAAGGTGTTTTGAACATAAATATCTTATATTCTTTAAGATGTGTATCCTTAGAGTATTAAATAAACAGAAAAGCAGCCGACTCTTTATATAAAAGTCGGCTGCTTTCTTATCATTCGGGCTCTCCCTTGCGAAGGAGTTCAACAACTGCTTGTGAACGTGATTTAACCCCTAGTTTTTGCATTGCATTTGAGATGCGTAACTTTTGCGCAAAATGAAACAACCTATATATCAACTTCGATTCCTTCGACTAACTTGCATAATTGCATTTCCTAAATCATTAGATCTAATTTGCTGATTTGTCATTGAAAAACTTAGCCCTGGTGATGAATTATATTCACTATTTTTGTTTCAATAACCCCTTCCCATCCAATGCTAGCCATTCCTAAATACGATGCGAAGGTAAACAGTGGGCCTAGAACTGCTTGTGCTGCTCCGTATCCAGCTAAAGTGTAAATATCCACACAGGTATTTCTACAACTAATCCTTTTAATTTCGCCATATTAATTTCTTCAGTAGCTTTTTTATCATTATCTTTCTCTTTCAAAAGAAAGAAGTGAGCACTAGCACCAGCTAATAACAAAACAACAGTTAATATAAGAATTATTTTTAAGAGAGTGCCCTCTTTCTTAAACACATATGCATACAGTATAAAACCTCTCTAAAAATCCAAATTTTCATCCCCCAAAAAACAGGATAGACAACTCCAAGGAAAATAACAAGCACGAGTGCGGTATAATGCCACACTCGTGCTTAAGAAATGTATAGGACGAAAATCTTACCGATTCTATGTACGAATTTTTAAATAAATTTTTACTATTAAAAAAAACAAAAGTGCTAATTTACATGTTCAGCTTCATAGAGCGCTAAGCATTCCTTAAACGACATGGTCCCGTGTTCTTCCAAATATCCATCAAAAATCTCTAACCATTCTAACGTAAGGTATTTTTCTGGAACATTGGTATTCGCTATTCCCTCGTCGAGGTCTGCTTGCAGAGACTTCAACCAATCATTCTTTTTCACAAGAGCTTTTTCAATAATAGCTTTATTTTCAGAATGACGACTGATTTCTTTCGTAAACGTTGTGATATATTCATTGTATTTTCTTCCATATTTAATCCGATTTAAAAAGGAAGATTTCAAGTCAGCTATAAAACCTTCATATTCTTTTATTTTATTGCATTCAGATTCTAAGTCACTTTCTAAACTGTCTATTTCTTTTTTGGCTTTGACAATGTACCCCAAATCAGTATACATCGCTCTAATATTCAGATAATCAAAGTGTTCTTCTTTTAATTCTTTTTTATCCAATGCTTGCTGTGAGTTATCTGACAAAAAGTTGTCCCCCTAAAAACTATTCAATAACGAAAAATTACTTCATTCTATAAATCTCTTCCGCAGTTTTCACATGTTTCGTGCGTATCCCAATTTAATGTCCCACACTCACGGCATGTAGTCACACCCGCGAAACGAACAAACAATTTCTTTAACATCTTCATAAAAATCACCTCCCGATAGCATTATATACAAATAACCTTACATTTGAATAGTTATATTTAAAATTTGTTTTTTTCAAAAAGAATTTTGTTGAGTTTCTCTAAAATACTTTTTTGAAAAACCTAACGGCCTGTCCTAATGGTACTTTAATGGAAGAGATTGCATAAAGTGTTTATTAGAAAATAAGACTTATCTGTATAGAGAGTATACGGATAAGTTATTTTTTTATATAGAAGTTATTTTTTGCATTATATGTCTGAAAATGTTGGATATGAAAAGTTGCTTTAACTATTTTTTGGGGCGTATAAGCTGGACAATAGCAAAAGAACGTTTCTGCCGAGAAAGTATATTTATGGATAGTGAGTTCTATCGCTGCGACCTCCACATATTTTTTCATTCCAACGTACCATGTTTCCTTTCCTTTTAGAAAATTTTTCTTGAATTCAAATTTCTTATAACAGATTGTGTTGTTTTGTATGATTCAATTCATTCAATTCACCCCTTTCACCCTTTCTTCGTTTGAAATATGATAACTAAAAAAATAGCTATTTGTTGAAAAAAAGGAATAAATTCCATGTCCAACAAGCTAAGATCTCAGAGTTCACCTTAAAATAAAAATATTACTATATCTACTTATTAAATAGTTCCAAATGTAAGGATATTAATGTATACTTATTCGGGTGCAAATTGTGATACATCATTCTAAAGGAGGATAAATTTTTGAACAACACGAACAATGATTCTATTTCATTAGAGAATCAAGACATTATCTGTGACATCGAAGATCTTTTACCAAAACTCGAGGAACTGCAACAGGAATATGAAGAAGATGAACGTCAAAAAGAACTAGAGGATGAAGCTTGGGAGAAACGTTACAATAAGGCGGAAGCTGAATTCAACAAGAGAAGCGAAGACATGCTGGGTATGGTTAAACCTTTTGATATTGATAAACACGTCGCTTTACTAAGTGTTGGGGTTTTATTTTTAATGTGTGTCATCAGCCCATTCTCCTTTTTTGTAAATGCCCTACTGGCGTTTTTAATATGGGGCTTCTTTATGTTTGTTGGAATGCCTGTTACTTCAATACTTGATAAAAAAGCTGAACGACGTAAAGAGCAAATTAGAAAAGAGTTACAAGAAATTAAATACCGAGAATATCGCATTCTATTTCAACAAAAGCCGAGTCATGATTATTGGAGAAAGCAATACAATTACACAGAAGCTGTGAATAAACGCTTAAAAGAACAAAACCCTCAATTCGAATTCGTATTAAGCGGTTCTTACGGATTTTCATACCAAATTAAAAAAATGAAATACGTCCGCCATAAGTTAGAGAGCGGACAAGCACCAACACTCGACAATGCAGTAAGCATGATGTTTAATTACTTCATTGAAGAGACCGATCGACAATTAGCGGTAAGTAAAGAATACTTTGCAGAAAAAGATCGAATGAGAATTCAAACGAGAGAATACGAAGAAGAGCAAAGAAGAAAAGAAGAAGCTGAATATCAACGAGAACGTGAAGAATATGCAAGAAGAGAAGATCAGGAAACATCATGGTTACAGGAACAAGACCGACAACGTCAACAAGCATTAGACGATGAGATTCGTAGAGATATTGAACATAGTGCATATGATGCACGTCGGTGGGGGAAAGATCGCCAAACAGTGCGGATGTATGACGATCAACTGGGACGTAGTTATCACGAACGCCTAGAAGAAGATCGAAAATATGGATATGGAGAAGATGATAAGATGTCGGATGTAGGTGGAGATCTCAAATAAGGTCAGAAGAGGCGAATGAGAACAAAGTAAATATCCAACGAACTATATATCTTTACATAAAGAAAAAGCAGATGAAAAGGCGGGAGAAATTTGAAAAAATTCTTGATGAGTATTTCTATTTTATTAATCGCAACCTTATTATTCGGTTGCAGTAACGAAACATTCGATAAAGCGGTAGAGCAGGGAAAATTAGCACTGGCGAATAAGGAGTACGAAAATGCAAGCGCTTCATTTGAAATTGCATTAAAAGAAAAAAAGGACGAGGAAGTTCAAACCTTGCAAAAGCAAGCATCCAAAATGGCAGTAGCGCTGGCCGAAAAAGAGAAACTCGACATCGACAATGCAATCAAGTTATTCGATCAAGTTGCAACCATGAAAGATGGTTTAGAGACGGTAAAAAACGAAGCGAAGAAGGAGAAAGAAACACTCACTCAATATAAGGATAAACGTGAGAATTATAATAAAGAACTACAAACAGCGCAAGACCTTCTAAGCGAAAAGAAATTTGATGAATCAAAGGTAATATTGACAAAAATACAACAAGAAACAACTTCAGATAAGATTTTAAAAGAACAAAATCAAAAGGTAACGGAACAGTTAGAGAAGCTTGAAAAAGAGAAAAATGCAGCTGTGGAAGAAGAAAAACGACAAGAAAAGCAGAAAAAAGCAGCGGAGCAAAAGAAGCAACAGCAAGCAAAAGAGCAACAAGCAAAAGAACAAGAACAACAACAACAACAACAACAACAACAACAACAACAACAAGCAAAAGAGCAACAAGCAAAAGAGCAACAAGTAAAAGAGCAGCAAAAGCAAACCGCTCAAAGCAGCATACAAAAACTCTCGCCTAAAGATGCAGAAAACAAAGTTAGAGATAGTTTAAACTTGACCAACAATTCTAAAGTTTACTGCGAATACGAAGGGGATAAAGCTGAAGCTGAAGAGTATGTCATACATGTATATACAAATGTGCAATACGAAGACGACGAAGAAGGCGGACATACAGTAACTTATGGTTGGTTCAATGTGAATGCTACTACTGGTGAAGTTCATAAAGAGGAATTTTAGTCATAATTTTAGTCATAATTATATATACTTTAATATAAAGTTAATATAAAATAGCTAGTAACAACTAGGAATAAACACTCAAAGCAGGAGGAAAAATGTTTAAACTAAAAGATATTGTACTTACTGATGTTTTCAAAACAGAAAAAGATGTAATAAGCTCCAATTTACTGGAGACTATTAAAATAAATATGAAGAGAGAAACAGATATTAAAATTATTAGAGAAGATAGAAATGAAATAGAGTTTAGATATAAAAGCGTAGGGAAAATTATAAACTCAAATACTACGTTTTCGATTAGAACAGAAGGAAATAAAGTGAAAATTGATGTAGTTGGAAAACAAAAGTGGAGTAAACGAGCGTATTTTATTACTGTGATCAATTGCGGTTTATTAGTTACAGGATTGTTTTCAATTTTTGGGATAGTAGGGTTAATTTTCTTACTTGTTAAAATAAATGGAGCAACCAAAGTAAATACTGGTCATTTAGAAAAAATATTAGGAAATGTGAAATCAGAATTACTTTTTTAGTGTAGCATAATATTTTTAATTGTTCTTATACTGTCTCTTATAAACATCTGACGCTGCCGACGA